>MVCQ01000119.1 GCA_002059205.1 Candidatus Latescibacteria bacterium 4484_107 | reverse complement strand
TCGATCGCTGGGATGAGGAGGGCGTGCGTTTTGTATTCGGAATAGACTGCATGCAGAATCTCAGGAAAATCGCTGAAAACCTCCCTGACGGCGCCTGGAGCCGACTCCAGCGGCGCGAAAAGTACAAGGTAAAAACAGCTCTGCGGCGCCGGCCCGAGAACGTAAAGGAACGCATAGTGCGTGAACGGGAATTCAAGAACATCCGCCTTCGGTGTGAAGATGTGGCTTCGTTTCAGTACAAGCCACACCTCTGCAAGAAGGTATACCGGGTTGTCGCTGTCCGTAAAAATCTCTCGGTGGAGAAGGGTGAAGAAACGCTCTTTGATGACATCCGCTACTTCTTCTACATCACGAACGATCGGCGCACATCGTCTGCCAAGATCGTCTTTCTTGCAAACGACCGCTGTCAGCAGGAGAATCTGATCGAGCAACTCAAGAATGGTGTACGAGCCCTCCATGCACCGGTGGACAACCTTTTCAGCAATTGGGCATACATGGTGATGGCATCCCTTGCATGGTCGTTCAAAGCGTGGTTCGCCCTTGCTCTTCCAACCAAGGGTAGATGGAAAAAACGCCACACAAATGAAAAAGAAAAAGTCTTGAAAATGGAATTCAAACGGTTTCTCAATACTTTCATACACATACCTGCACAGATCGTTCGCCAAGGCCGAAAAATCATCTACCGTCTTCTATCCTGGAACCCCATGTTACCGGTCTTCTTCCGGCTTGCTGACAGGCTCGCCGGCCGGTTGCGTTGCTGACAAACAGAATTCAGAAGTCGGGGTAAGGACGCTCCGATATCACAAGGCCCGCCAACCGCGAAAGGAGGTGAACGAAACGAAAACTAAAAACCGGCAAATGCTCAACGGCCTCGGGAAAGGCCGCACGGAAAAGGTGCGTCCCCACGTCTTGCGGTTCCAGCGCCACTATCTCGGCGCTCGGAATACGCTTATTTTGGGCCTAGACCGGCTCATTGACCGCCGCTGCGTGAGATCCGAAAATCGTCCCAGTCGCAGGTGAATACGATATCGCCCTTTTTCGAATGCGAAAGAAGCCAAAGGGCGGCCGGTTTCAGCCGCGGCCCCCCCGTGCCGGCGATTACTTCCCGCGTTTCCCGGATCCCGCGGACCGAGAGAGCCGCCGCCGCAAAAGTGAGGAGGAAAAAAACGAACCTAGTGGCTTTACCCATGCGCTCCTCGAACGACCGGCGGACGTCCCTGAAACCGAGCGCTCCAAGCAGGACAAGAAACGGAGCCGCGTATTCCACGAATCTCTTCGAGAAAAGCGTAAGGGCGAGAAAGGAGCTTGCGCAGAGAAAGGCTGTAAGCGTAACCTTTTCAAGCGCCCTGCCGGCAAGTGCAGACCAGAAAACGGTTCCCGTACAGATGAAGAGAGGTATCGCGAGGGCTTTAAGGACCGCATCTGCGCTTGGCGGCCCGAGCTCGGCACCAAAGTTGAGCCCCTTGGTGCCGGCCAGGGAGTGGTAAAGGACGGAGAAGTTCTGGACCAGCCAGGTGCGCACTATTGAGGGAAAGTGCGGGTGAACGACAAGGCCTGCCGCAAGCCCCAGGCTTGCGGCAAAGAGAGGCCGCCAGACGAAACGTTTCTCCTTGAGAAACGCCACAAGGCCGTAGAATAAGGCAATGGGAACCGCGAGGTGGGCGCTTGAATAGAACAGAAAGGAGACGGCTGAAACAAGGAAGGTCCCGAGGGGTTTCTCCGCGCAGACCGTCCGGAAGCAGAGCAGAGCGAGAGTGACGGCGACGATCTGAGGTCTTGCCACCGAAAAGCGGTACCAGAAAAAAGGTCCTGCGGAGAAAAGCACGAGCAGCCAGAACCAGGTCTTCTCCACATTGAGGCTTTCGAGCAAGAGAAGAAAGACGACGACGCAAGAGACGGCCGTAACGACACAGTAGGCCTTGGCGCCCTGTATCGGGTTTTTCCAGAGAAAGGGTATCATTGCAATGTGGTACAGGAAGTGCCGGTCGTTTACCCCGTCTTTTTGCAGGGAAAATTGCGTCCACGGAAACGAAGACAGTAAGCCCTCTCTCGCATAAAGAGAGCTCATGGCCGCATGGTAGTACGGATCCTCTCCGGCAAGATAAGGCCCTGAAAACTGAACCCATACAAGGAGGAGGAAAGTTCCGCTCAAGAGAGAAGCCCTGAGCAAAGTCCGCTTCTCAAAAGGGTTTTTCATTCCCGCCTGCATGTAAACTCAGATTAGAAGGGGCGCGGCATTCGGTCAAGGAAAATCCGCACTCGTTCGGTGGACCGTACCTTTTCCCTGTGTGGCCGCTCGCAGCCGTGCCGGCGGCGGGATTCCGCTCGGGCTTGAAAAATGGGTGGGGGTGTGAAAACGATGAAGTAAAAAACATACCTTAACCATTCAGCGTCCACATAAAACAAAGTACTTCAAGAAGTTGCGTACGCTCTCACACGGCTCGATTCCGAGTCTCCTTCATGTCTGGGAATCCGCCTGAAAGTAAAAAAAAAAGAGCGAAAAGATCGTGGACATAGCGAAGGGAAGCCGTATCCTGATTTCAGGTATACTGAAGTTTCCAGACGGCACGGTTTTCGCAAGCGCCGTATTTAAGGAGGTGCGAAGTTCAGGGGTGGAGAAACCCTAAGCAAGATGCGATACCGCAAGCACCTTTGAACCTACAACGTGCCGGCCTTTACGGATTAGAGGGAACTCCTCCCTGTTGCAAGCGTGTGTGAGGGAGGTTTCTGATGGGGATTTCGAGCAGGTTCTTACGCACAAGGTTTTCGCATTGCGTGCTTTTTACCATTTTCTTGTTTCTGATTCTCGGCGCCGTGGCGGGCCCGGTTGTTTTCGAGAAGGCGAGACAAGAGGCGATCAAAGGGGCGGTGCGCGCGTATTTCTCGGCAAGCGATTCCGAAGAAGCACAAGAGGCATGGACGGAGCTTGTCGAGTTCGGGGCTGAGGATTTCGGGTTTCTTCTCTGGGGGCTTGAAAGGACCAATGCGGTTTTCATGTTCCCACCGGGAAAGCTCAAGGAGCTCATAGGGGATATCGAGAAGGCCGCCGGAGGATCAGAGGCGGTTCTCGACGGTTGCTCAAGAGCGCTTGAGTCCGATCTTACAGTGGGAAAATGCCTCGCCATGGATATTCTGGCCCAGAGCCCCGGCCGGGTGGCGCCCGCGGACGTCGAGATTATGAGAGCGATTCTCATGGACACCAAGGAGCACACCTTTGTGAGACGAAAAGCGGCAAGGGTTCTTGCCGCTCTTGAGGCGGAAGGTGCAGGCGAAGACCTCCTGGTGATTTGCAGCCGGGTCGTTGAGGAAAAAACGGACGACGAAACCGAACCCCCTGAAAGTAAACCCGAGCCTCTTTCACTGAGAGAGCTTTCGCTGAGCCTTCTCACCGATCTTTCGAGCGAAAAGGCGAAAGAGGAGACAGCGGAAACGCTTTCCGACCCGAAGGCCGAATACCGGCTTTTCCTCCGCGCGGCCGACTGTGCCGTGCGGCTCAAAGACACAGACGTTCTTTCCCGAGCCCTTCAAGCGGAGAGCGACTCGAAGCGAAAAGGGGTTCTTCTCAAAGCGCTCCTTTGTTTGGGCGACGAAGCGTCACGAGAAGCGGTGGAGGGTTTTCTCGGGGAGCGGCCCGGAGGGAAAGATCTTGCCTCGGTCCTCGACGGCATAGCGGAAACGGAACGGGAGGGTTTCGAGGGTTTGGTGAAAGAGATTCTCACCTCCCCGGATAAGGCCGCGAGGCTCAGGGCCTTGCGGGCCGTGGAGCGGCTTTGCGAAAAGAGCGCCCACCCTGAATTTGATTCCAAACTGGAGGAACTCTTAGGAGCGGGAACTCCCGAAGAGACCTATCTCATCGAGCACATGGGGAGGTGAGGCGATGAAGGGTGAGAAAGACAAGAAAGGGAAAACGAATATCTATGCAACTTCTTTTCTTTGGGGTATTTTGCTTCTGGGTGGACTTGTTCTCGCCGGAGTGGAGCTTCTGAGCGGTGAGCGCCATTGGTCGGTGGTTCCGACCGGGAAAGGCGCCGTGGACCAGGCGATATCGCCGGACGAAACGCTGCTTGTGGTTCTGAATGCGGGAGAGAACTCCGTGAGCTTCATTGACCTGGAGTCAAAAATTCCGTTTGCAAAGCTCTATTTGCCCCTCGCCCCGCCTCCCCCGCCTGAAGAAGGTAAAGAACCCGAGTACGGGCTTCAGGACCTGGAATTCAGCGGAGACGGGTCCAGGTTGTTCATCACCTCGAGGGACGGCGCCTACTTCGTAATCGATCCTCTTCTCCTGAAAGTCGTTGGAAGCGGGAATCTTACGGAGTCCGGGCTTCACGGCGTCCGCAAAGGAGAACTCGAAGACGGCGTTCTCGCGATAGACAAAGAGATCGGCAAACTCAGTTTTCTCTCCGGGGCCGGCGAGTTGCCTCTCCTGATCCTCAACCGGACTCTCTCTTCAGCGGCCCTGGACGTGGTTCGGGGAACGGGTTGTGGGAGTTGCGGGGCTGAGGAGGTCTGTTTCGCTTACCAAGTGGAAGCGAATGGGACATTGACTGTGACCAGGCTCAGTCTCGAGAGTTTTGAAGTCGAAGAAGAGGTTACGGCGTCTCTTCCCCGGGGCGCTCTTCTGGGCGATATTCAGCGTGGCGAAGGGGGGTTCCTTCTGGGAGTCTCGTTCGCTGAAGGCGATTTCGATCTTCTTTGGCTCAGTGATGACGGAAAACTTGAAGGCGCCGGGGAAGAGCCGATAGAAGGACCTGAGGGAGGGAAGATCTTCGAACTTTGCCGGAGCGGCATCTTCATAACCCACCTCGGCCCGGGTCTTTTCACTCTCGCCACTTATGACAAGGAGGGTGAACCGATCAGGCTGGATCTTAAGCCCTGCGGATTCGACGGGGTCAGTATAAAGAACTTCTCGGCATATCCCGAGCAGGTGGACTCCTTCGCAGCCACCGTCGGACCCCACCAGGGGCTTTTCGGGGCCAGCGCCTGGGAAGGCGTTGTTGTCTTCGATTCTTCCGGCCAGGAAATTTTGGGGTTGGGGAATAATAACAACGATGATAACAACAGCAGCGACGAAGACTGCTATTGCTCAGAATCACCTTGCACTGAAGAGCCGGTGGAAGAAACATATCCATATTAGGGAGCTGTAGGCTGCCGGTACATACAGAAAACTAAGAAGAACCGAGTTTCTAGGCAGCCCAGGAGCAAGAGAGCAATGATACTGATTAAGTTCTTTTTTGTTATATTCTGCTTAGTGGAGTCTAATGCAGACTATATCGCCGAATTCGGAATTGATAGGGGCAGACCTATTGAGACCGGCTTTCTCTTTTGGGAAGGAAAGTATATCGAGGCTCCCTACGTAGTGGAGCGTAGGGGCCTCATGATCTTCGTAAACGGTGTGGCGGTGACGGCGGCTCCACCCTTTCATTTCTATGAAGTGCCTAAGGCCGTTGATCCCGGTCCTGCGCACTTCAAAGCGACCGATTTCCTGGATGACCGTGAAGTGCAGGATTTTCTCCAAGCAAAGTGGTCTTACCTCCAGCAGCAGTACGACGAAGAGGAAGCGATCCGCAAAATGGGAGAAGTTTATGCAT
>MVCQ01000118.1 GCA_002059205.1 Candidatus Latescibacteria bacterium 4484_107 | reverse complement strand
CCATACTGACCATAAGCCGTTCCGGCCGCCACGACCACGGACGCCTGCTCGAACAGGAGCGTTGCAAAATCCAGCGCACTCGTCCCGTCCGGCGTGGGAATCCACAGATAGAAGGTTCCTTTGGGCGGATCGTATTTCCATCCCAAAGAACGCAGCGTATCCACCACGAGGGTTCGCCGCTTCGCATAAATCTCCAGCATTCGGGCGATGTGCGCATCCTCATGCTCCAGGGCCCGAATCGCCGCGTGCTGGATCGGCGCGAAAATGCCCGAATCCGTATTCTCCTTCACCTTCGAGAGTCCCGCGATCAACGCCCGATTTCCCACCGCCATCCCGATCCGCCAACCCGTCATATTATACGGCTTGGACAGGGAATTGAGCTCGATCCCCACGTCCATCGCGCCCGGCGCGTTTAAGAAACTGAGCCGCCCGGTCCCGTCGAAGAGCATCTCGCTGTACGCCCCGTCGTGGCAGATCGCCACGTCGTATTCTTTGGCAAACGCCACCAGATCCGCAAAAAACGCCCGCGTGGCCACCGCGCCCGTGGGATTGTTCGGATAGTTCAGAAACATCGCCACGGCCTTCGACGCCACCGACGCGGGAATGTCCTCCAACTTCGGAAGATACCCGTTCTCCGGAAGAATCGGCACCGAAACCGGCTCGCCGCCGCCGATCAATATGCTCGCGCGATAGGCCGGGTACCCCGGATCCGTCATCAACACCACGTCCCCGGGATTGACCCGCGCCAGCACGAAGTGGTGCACGCCCTCCTTCGAGCCGATCAGCCCCAGCGCCTCCGTCTCCGGATCGAGCGTCACGCCATACCGCCGTCTATACCATGCGGCCACGGCCTCCCGAAACAAAAGCATGCCCTTTTCCTCGTCCGGCGGGTACGGATGATTGGCCGAATCCTCCGCCTGCCGGGCCAATTCCCGGATGATTCCCTGGGGCGTCGGCTCTACCGGGTCGCCCACTCCGAGGCTGATCACATCCACGCCTTTTTTTCGCGCGTCCCCGATTTTTCTGCGAAGCTCCATAAACGGATACGGAGGAATCGCGCTCAATCGTTGTGCCAACTGCATAAAGCCTCCTTTTCTCTGACAGCGAATAGAATATCCACCGCAGAGGCGCAAAGAACATTCCTGTGAAAGTGTGAAAGTGGGAGGACTCCCCGTCTCATTTTCACACTTTCACGCTTTCCTGCTCTTTTCCCCCTGCATGCTTTGCGTCTCTGCGGTGAACGGTGTCTTTGTTACGCTAATTGCTCATAGCGCTCAAACGGCACGGCTCCCTGCACCGGCTTTCCGGCGAAGAAATCCTCCAGCGCCTGCACGGTCATCTCGCCGATCTTAAAATAGCCGTAGTATCCGGCGCCCGAAATGTGCGGCGTAATGATGACGTTGGGAAGTTTTCGGAAGGGGCTGTCCTTCGGAAGCGGCTCGGGATCCGTCACGTCCAGCGCCAGTAAAATCCGTCCGGTCCGGGCTTCCCGCAGCAGCGCGTCGTGATCAATGACCTTCCCGCGGGAGGTGTTCACCAGGGTGGCCCCGTCCTTCATCCGCTTCAACTGTTCCGCTCCGATCATTTTTTCCGTCTCCGGGATCATCGGCGCGTGCACGGTCACCAGATCCGAACGCGCAAACAGCTCGTTCAGGGACACCTTTTCCACGTTCAGCTGCTCGGCCTCCTCGTCCGATAGATACGGATCATACACGATCAGTTTCAGATCGAAGGGCTCAAGCAGTCGGATCACCTCGCGCCCCACTTTGCTCGCGGACACCACCCCCAGCGTGCTTCCATTCAGGAATTGCCCGTTTTTCGGGATTGCCGGATCCAGCCATTCCCCGCGCTCCCGGATCGCCAGCGCATGCGCTGCAAAATGGTGACTGGTCATAATCAGCAGGCCCACCGTGGATTCCGCCACGTTGGTCGCGATCGCATGATTTCCGCTGAACACGCAGATTTTTCGGGGCAGAATAATTTGCGCCACCACCTCCGGCGGGCACAATCCCTTCACCGATCCCGCCGAATGCGCCACCATTTTCAGCCGATCCGCACGCTCAAAGACTTCTGCACTCAGTGGGGGCGATCCCCAGCCGGTCACGAGCGCATCGAATCCGCCGATGTGCTCCGCCACCTGCTCGGTGGAATAGTTTTCGTCCCCCTCGTTGATCGTCACCTCGAATCGCTCCCGAAACTGCTCGAACATCTCCGGACGAAACACCCGATCCGTATGACTCCGAATCGGAATATACAGCACCCTGCGTTTACTCATGGGTTCCTCCCCGGTTATTCTCATTGTAAATGCTTCAGCCGATCCCGCAGCAGGACCGCCTGTTCGTAATGCTCCCTGGCCACAGCTGCGTCTAACTGCTTCTCCAAACGCTCTCTTCGGCTCAGTGGTTTGCGCCTTTGGATCTCCTCGGACCAACTTTTCAGGAACTGGATCTCGCCAGGATCTTCGGCCATTTCGCTCCGATGGTGCTGTTCGAGAAAGGCCCTGATTTCCTCCACGCCCTCCTCGATCCGCGCCAGCGCCTCATCATACTCCTTTCTTTTTAACTTCTGCAGCGTCCGGGCCTGGGTCCAGTGCATCAGCACAAACGGCCGGAATCGTTCCGACGCAGCCCGATCTTCCTCCTCTTCCGCATAATCCCGGATCAGATCCATCACGCGTAAATTGTGAGCAGCGTCCCGCGCCATCGCCTCGTATTCGCCTAACTGAAAAAAACAGATCCGTCGCTGATAGAACTGTATGCTCTCCCCATTTAAGGCCGCGCAATCCTCCCGATCCAGCCGGAACTCCGCATCCCACTTGTACTTTGCCTTGTGCTCCTGCAGCAAATCGAGATAGTAATCCAACAGCGACTCCCTCCCGTGGGGCCGTTTTCCGTCCGGACGCCCGGTCTCCTCCATCTGAATAAGCCCCAGATCCAGGCGCATCTGAATCTTCGGCCTTCCGTCGTCTCCGATGATCTTCCGAACATTTACCCGATTCGGCACAAATTCCCATCCTTCGATGATGTCACGGATGTCTTTCATGAGGCTTCCTTTTTTTTGGAATTTTGAACCCGATTCAATCGCAAAGGACCGTGTAGGGGAAGCTGAAAAAAAGGCACAAAGGGGCAAAGGCACAAAGGCACAAAGAAAAACGAAGTGGGTTTGGCGTGGGTCCGGGATTACAAAACCCCGAACCAACCTGGAACGCTGCAAACAGATCCCAAAGGCAATGGGACACGGAAACCACGGATTTTCACGGATCAAACAAAGTAAAGATATGTGAGAATCCGAACAGAACCATCAAACTACGAAGACGGAGAAGTTCTTTGTGCCTCTGTGCCTCTGTGCCTCCGGGACTGAAACGGGACAGTTATCCAATCCTCGATCCTGAATAGGTTGGACACGCCTTGCCCCCTCCTCATGCGTCCGCGATCTCATCGAGCCGGCGGAGGATTTCCTCCATGGACGCCGTGGCCGTGCCCACTTTGCCGACCACCACGCCTGCCGCCACGTTCGACAGATAGGCCGCCGTTTTCCACGAGGCACCGGCGCAGATCGCGAGCGAAAAGGTTCCCACCACCGTATCGCCCGCGCCGGACACGTCGTACACCTCCTGCGCGTGCGTGGGGATGTGCGTGACCTCGCCGCTGCGCTCGAACACGCTCATGCCCTGTTCTCCCCGCGTGATCAGCACGCACTCCGCTTTCACCTGATCCAGTATCCGTTGCCCGCATGTGACCGCATCCTCGTCGGTCTCGATCTTCATGCCGCAGGCTTCGCCGGCCTCTTTCTGATTGGGCGTAATGCAACTAATTCCCCGATATATCCCGAAATCCCGGGACTTAGGATCGAGCACCAGCGGCTTTCCATGCGACCGGGCCATCGAAACGATCCGTTGCACCAATGCAGGCGTGATCATCCCTTTCCCGTAATCCGATACGACCACACCGGCTACGTCCGAAATGTGCGCTTCCATCCGACGCAGCGCCTCGTCCAGTGCCGGGCCGTCCAACGTCCTGGTTGCCTCCCGATCCACCCGGACCACGTGCTGATGATGTGCGATGATCCGCGTCTTCAGACCCGTGGGAAGCGTCCGGTCCCGTACGATCCCCGACACATCGGTGGATTTTTTTCGGAGCAATTCCGTTAGCATTTCACCCTCCGCGTCCTCGCCGATCCGTCCCACCACAAAGGGTTTTGCGCCCAGCGCACGGATATTGCTCACCACGTTCGCCGCGCCGCCGGGCGAAAACGATTCGGAGATCACCCGGACCACGGGCACCGGCGCCTCCGGTGAGATGCGCTCCACCTGCCCACGGATATACTTATCCAGCATCAAATCTCCCACCACCAGCACGGTCTTCCCATCGAACCCGGACAGGATGCGTTCGGCTTCACATCTCGTCAGCAGTTTTTTACTTTCGTCCATCATCCTTCCTCCTAAGTTACTGATGACTGGTTTACCAATCACCAGTAACCAATCACCAATCACCAGTCACCAGAATGGCCTGCGCCAACAGCGGAATCATAATCTCATGGCAGCCTACAAAATAGTATCCCTTCCCCCCGGTGGACGTGGGACGATGCACGATGTTCACCTGAGGTCGGTAGTGGCGGATCATATCGAAATTGGCGGTGACGAAACGCTCCACCTGATGTCCCAGATTACGCGCCACGGTCAGGGCTTTCAGAAAAACTTCGGGGAGGATCACCGCCGAGCCGAAGTTGATGAAGACCCCGCCTTCCAGGCCGGAGACGACGGCGCAGAAAATTCGGAAATCCATGAGCGACGCGCTTCCTATGGCCGCTCCGTCCGCGCTGGGATGCTGGTGCACGATGTCCGTGCCCAGGGCCACGTGCACGGTGGCCGGGAGTTTCAGGCGAGCCGCGTGGTATAAGATGCTCTTTTCTTTGAAGGGAAAATCCGCCTGCGCGATCGCCCGTCCGAGCGCGATTCCATATCCTTCTTTGGGTCGGACGGCGTGGTTGATGAAATCCGCGGTTTCCCCGGCCATTCCGAAGGTCCCGTCCTCTAAGTTGGCGGCCACGTCCTCGGAGGTCTGGCCGATCATCGCGATCTCCGTGTCGTGGATGGCGGTGGCTCCGTTCATGGCCACCGAGGTGAGGATGCCGCGCTCCATCAGGTCTATGAGCACCGGAGCAAGGCCGCACTTGATCACGTGCCCTCCGATGCCGATTGCGACGGTGCGATGGGCAGAAGCGGACTCGACCACGTGTCCCACGAATTCCGTGAAGTCTTTTCCCACAGTCCCATTCGGCAGCGAGGCGAGAAAATCCTCAAAAGACGCATCGGGTTTCGGCGCGCGGGCAAAATCCGCCACCCGGACTTTGTTCGTCCGCCGGGCAATGGGAATCGTCCGGATGTTGCTCAAATCAATCGGAGTCGGGATAGGCATAGGTGTTCCCCTTTTTCAGGATTTATTTTTCCTATCTTTCACGCAAAGTGTGCAACGTTTGAGCCTCTTGCAAAAATCATAAAATCGCAGCCATTTCGCAGGGGTTGGTTGGTAGGTTGGTAGGTCAGACATTCTTGTCTGACTAAATCTGACATGGATGACCATAAAGCAGAACAGACAGGAATATCTGTTCTG
>MVCQ01000117.1 GCA_002059205.1 Candidatus Latescibacteria bacterium 4484_107 | reverse complement strand
CTCAGTACGGAAGCACAACTACTGCTCCCACTCAACTACTAAAAAATTTTGGGGGGCGGCCAGAAGTAGAAAGCCCTTGACAGAAGCCCGAAGCCCTGTTATATTAGCACATACGCGTTCCTTTTGATCTTTAAGGAAGAGTGTTATACGTCAACTCGCCTATTGTGAAACAAAGTTTCTGGTCGTAATAATAGATTAAATAATAGATTAAACAGAAAAATAGGTAGAAGCCCAGATTGTAATATACTGCAATGCGCAGTATAAGCTAAGAGGTTAGATGGGGGAGGAACAACCGAGTACACCGTAAAGCTGCGGGAAAGGTAGAACCGTGATGAGAGATAGGATCATCGACGCGTACCTCCGGGACTTCGTGGCGGAGTTTGGCCTAGCGGACATGGAGCAGACGAAGGCGTTCGAGCATTTCGTCAATTACTGTGTCATCTCGCGCCATCGCCTAGATAGCTCGGAATAGAAAGGGGAAACGACATAGAAGCCGTTTCCCCTTTTTGATTTGGTCCTGCAATAGATTTCCTAAGTCTTGAAGACTTTGGAAATCACCATCCAGCACCCTACCCCGCAATCCTCGCCACCTTGACCCGCCTTTTCAGCGCGATAGACTTCTCCAGCGCCTCCAAAACCGCCACCGGCATCAACATCGTCTCCTCTGTCTCGTCGGTCTCTCCGGTTTTGAACATGTGGACGAAACTCTGAGCGCCGCGCAGATAGTGATTGGCATCCAGCGTCATCTCTCCATCGAAGCGTCCCTCTTCGCCCACGACGGACAGGTGGAAGGCCGGATGGCCCTCTCCGAGCAGGTTCATCGTCGCGATGGCTCCGCTCGTATAGAAAAGCGTGGCCGTGTGGTTGGTCTTGCCGCGGTTGATCTGAGCGTGGCTCACATCGTAGCCCACGGCCCGCAGGATCATGTCCACCTGGTGGATGCCGTAGAAGAACACGCCGCCGTACTTGGATTTCAGATCGCAAGGCCCGGTGGAGACCACGGACAGAATTTTCCCAAGTTTCCCGATGGCCTCCTGAGCGGCCGTAAAAGACGCCTGCTTGGGCAACACGGAAAAGGAACATACGGGCACGCCGAGTTCCCTGGCCCGCGCGAGAAAGCGCTTCCCCTCGGCCGTCCGATAGCAGAAGGGCTTATCCACGAACAGGGGCAGCCTGGCTTCGAGGAGCGGTTTGGCTGCAGGGAGATGGTCCTTGCCGTGGCGATGATCCAGCATAACGCCATCCACCATGCCGATCATATCCTCCGGTTTATTGACGATGGTCGGGATCTGGCCCGCCTCGGCCGCTGCTTCGGCAAACTTTTTGCTCTCGCCCCACACGCATACCACCTCCGCGTCCTCGATTTGCTTCTGGACGTTAATCGTCTTGGCGATGGCTGCGGTGTGGCTGTTTTCCGCGCCGACAATGCCTATTCTCATAGCTTGTTTCCTCCGTTGTCTTTGGTGAGTGGTGATTGGTGACTGGGGATCGCGGGTTTTTAATCCGAAATCCGAAATCCCCAATCCGAAATTGGAGCACGTTTCACTTTTTCCTATTTCTTAAGCCATGTCAGCGGATCGAGCGGCTCTTTTCCTTTGAGGATTTCAAAATGTAATTTGGGCGTGTCGTTCAGGCCAGCTTTGCCGGAGGTCGCGATGGGTTCTCCGGTTTGGACGAAGTCGCCGAGTTGGGGGAAGGTTTCGGATAGATGCGCGTATAGCGTGAAGTATCCAAGTCCGTGATCTATAAGGAGAAACCGGCCATATCCCCGATACCAGTCGGACAGCACTACGAGACCCGGAGCGACAGCCCGGATCTCCGAGCCTTCCTTTGCCCGGATGTCAATGCCTCGATTAAAGGTCCACGTTTTCAACTGAGGGTCTTTGTGCCGACCGAACTGGGTAATCACTTTTCCGCGCATCGGCCACAGCAGTTTCCCCTTGTTTTTCTGCATATCCTCGAAAGGAAGATCGCCCGCGATCCGGCCCTTCCTTTTCAAGGCTTCCTGTCGCCTTCTTTCCAATTCCTCGATGTAGTGGGTAATGGCGGCCTGGCTTTCGGAGATGTCCTGGGCCTGCTGTTCGGCGAGCATTTGCCAGCGTGTCACGTTTTTTTTGATTCGACTTAACGCCTGTTTTTTCTGTTTTTTCTGTTTTTTGAGGCGGTTCTCCTCCTGGATTTTGCGCTGCCGGAGTTCGAGTTGTGCGCGGTGGCTTTGCTCCAACCGGTCTTTCTGAACCCGGAGCTGTGCCCTGTTTGGACGAGATTTTTTTGGGTTTCATCCAGTGACGTATGGGCCATGGCAATGCTTTGTTTCAGACGCTTCTCCTCCATTCGGATTTTTTGGAGCGCACGCTGCGTAGTGTGCACTTTTCGGTCCAATTGATCCACCTCGGTGCTGATCCGACTCCCCTTCTTCTTTAACGCTTCGACGCGCGCTACGTACTGCTCCTGATCCTTCCGCATCCGCTCCAGCTTTTTTTTCTCCGCCTCGATGATCTTGTTGAGATCCTCGGACTGGGCATACAGTATGGAGAGGCCGGTGAGCAGAAGAAGCAGGCTCAGAAGGGCGGTCTGAATGGTGCGGGATGATGGGATAGCATGCGTTATAGGCATCATAGGCATGGGCGAAGGCGAAGGGAAGTGGGTGCGTGAAGCGTAGAGCGAAAAACGTGAAACATAAAACGTAAAGCATGGGGCCCCTAACCGCCGATCCCTGACCGCTGAATCCTGCCCCCCATGGCCCCTGATGCCTGCCTTTATCCTAGGCTATCCAACAGGCGTTTCAAAGACTTATGGCTGCCCACCACGCCCAACAGAGTGCCCACCGCTACCAGAGAGAGGGCCGGGTATAAGCCATCGATCAGGACGAGGTGGGGGAGATAGAGCAAGGCGATGCGGTGCAGGAGGTAGATGGCGATGCCGGCGAGGAGACCTCCGAGGAAGCCCTGGAACAGACCTTCGAAGAAGAAGGGGCGTCGGATGAAGGCGTCGGTGGCGCCGACGAGTTTCATGATTTCGATGGATTCCCGGCGGGCCAGCACGGTGAGTTTGATCGTGTTGGCGATCACAAAGAGGGTGGCTGAGGCGATCGCGATCCCGACGACCAAATCCCCCGCGAAGAAGATCAGAATCAGTTGGTCCAGTCGCCGCACCCAGGTTTCGCCGTAAGCGACCTCCTCGACGATGGGTTTTTTTCGGACGGATTTTGCGACTCGTTCGGCTCCCTCCGAAGATCGGTGGACCTCGGTCAGACGGATGCGCAGGGAGGCGGGCAGAGGATTCTCCGGTACGGCCTCTAACAGATTTTCTCCGAAGGCGGTTCGGAATTGTTCGGCGGCCATCTCTTTGGTCACATAGCGGACCTCCTGCACCTCCGGCATCTCGGCCACCCTCTTTTTGAGGGCGGCGATTTGACGCGCGGTGGTCCCGTCTTTGAGAAATATCTCGACTTCCACGCGGGTCCGGAGTTGTTCGACGGCCCCGTACAGATTGAAGGTGACCAGGAGGAAAATTCCCAGAATGAACAGGGACATGGCAATGGTCCCGACCGAAAGCAGAACACCCGCGCCGGTGCGTCGAAGGGAGGATAATGCTTCTCTCAGAGCGTAACCCATTTTTTCCCCTTAGGTTGGAGAGCGCTAAGGTTGATCATGGTGATTTCGGATTGAACCCCCCGAACACCACTCACCACTCACCATTCACGAAGTGCTCCTTGTCAGAAATCTTAGTTGCTCCGTAAAGCCGGAGTAAACTCGGCACTGGCAAAGACAAAAAGCCTCTGAAGAGGCTGAAGGTCAGTCCCTTCAGGGAGTTTGTGATGTTCCCAGTGCCAGCTTTAGCTCGGCTTTGCACAGGAGATAAAATCTCAGTAAACTTTTGACAAGGAGCACTAAGTGTGCTGGTCTGGAAGCAATTTTCCCGATTCGATGCGGAGAATTTTGTGGGGCCCTTGCACGAGGCGCGCGTCGTGGGTGGCCATCAGAATCGCGGTGCCCCGGTGGTTGAGGTCGGTCAGGAGGGCGAGAATTTCGTCCGCAGATTCGGGATCGAGATCTCCAGTGGGCTGGTCGGCAAGGAGCAGATGGGGTTCGTGCACGAGCGCCCGGGCGATGGCCACGCGCTGGCGTTCTCCCCCGGAGAGTTCCTCTGGCATGGCGCTGCGTTTGTGGGAAATGCCCACGGTGGAGAGCGCCTTGAGGGTCGTTCGTTTGATGGTTCCCCGGCGCGCTCCGGTGACCCGAAGCGCGAACGCCACGTTTTCCATCACGTTGCGATCCCGGAGCAGTTTGAAGTCCTGGAAGATCACGCCGATCCGTCGGCGCCAGAGGGGGATTTCCCTGGAAGGAAACGCGGCCGCATCCCGGCCTTCGAGCACGAGTTGTCCGCTCGTGGGCTTCTCGTCGAGATGGATTACGCGGAGGATCGTGCTTTTTCCGGCTCCGCTCGGGCCGATCAGAAACGCGAATTCGCCGCGCCCGATGTGGAAGCTTACATCCTCCAGAATGAAGGAACGTCCTTTTTTCACGGTGATGTGGCGCAGGTGGACCATGGGAGGCTCCGAAAACCATAAAATGCAAAATGAAAAATGAAAAATGCAAACCGTACGGCCACAACCTACGTAATGAGGCGGAGGCATGATTCGTAGAACAGCCTCGCCAGTTGCGTGCCGGTCATCGCCTCCCGTTTGGGCTCGATCACGCTCACCCAGCCGTCGTATCCGATTTGGTGGAGGCCGCGAAATGCCGAGACGAAATCCGGGGTGTTCGCTTCCCCAGGCAAAGCCTGCCTGTAGTCAAATCCCTTATATTCAAAAAGGCCCTCCTCTTGGTTCAGAGGAACCCTCTGAGGGCACTGGACGGTCACGTAACAGATGGAGTCGGCCAGTTTTGCCACCGTCTTTGCACCGTGATCCTCCTGAGCCATAAAAAGGTTGGCGGGATCGTAGATCAATCTGTAGTTCTCCCGATCTATGGTTCGGAGGCGTTCCAGGGTCGAGGACACGGTCTCGAAGGGCGTTTTGATGTGGGTGTTCCCGGCAAGGGTTATTCCGTGTTCTGCGGCGTAGTCGGCGGCTTTCCGCACCCAAGGGACGTCCCCTCCGGTCTTAATGAGCTTGCAGCCGAGAGTTTCGGCCAGGCCCACATATTTTTTGAAGCGCCCGAAGTTCTCCTGATCCTTCAGCGAGACCCCTCTCGTCGTTACGCAGGTGACTTCGAGCCCAGCCTTTTCTATGATCCGTGCGATTCGGATCACGTCTTTGGAGGGCGTATCCAGCGAGACCTGGGTCTTCCTCAGTTCCACTCCCTGGTACCCGATGTCCTTCGCCGTCGTGGCGAAGTCCTCCATAGAAAGCTCGCAATATTGGTAATCCACCTCGAACATCCTGCCGGAAAGGGATAACTTCATGGGGCCTCCGGTGCGTCTTGTGTGTTCATCCTTATATTGTTCGCATTGTGTATGTTGTAACCGGAGTATCGTGAAACGTGAAACGTGATGCGTGAACCTCCATGACGCACCTCCGTGACGCAGGATCTACAACCCGATCTCTTCCGCGATGGGTTCCACGTTTTTCAGCCATGCGTGCGCCGGGTCGTCCCTGGGACATAATATGCGATGTTCCCCGGCGAGAATCCAGAGATAGTAGAGCCGATAGCCCGGACCGGCCACCACGGGATGGTACCCTTCGGGAATGACCACTGCGTCGTTGTCCTCGATGCCATAGGCTTCGTCCGTAGATCGGTCGTCCGTGTACACGCGCTGAATCCCGAAGCCACCAGACGGCTTGAGTTTGAAGAAATAGACTTCCTCCATGTTCGCTTCTTCCGGCAAACGGTCAAAATCGTGCCGATGCGGGGGGGCGCTGGACCAGTGGCCCGGTGGATTGAGGGTTTCGCCGATGACGAGGTGTTTGGCCTCGACGTCCGCGTCTATGATGTCGCGTACGTCCCGGCGCCAGTTCAATCTCCCCACGGATTTGGTCTTTACTTCGGGCGGGGTGATCAACCGCACCGGGCATTTGAGATCGGACGGCGCTTTGCAAAGGGCGATCTCCACGTCACCGACTCCGACGATCTCGTAGGCCATGTCGCAGGGCACATAGACCGTGTAGGGCGCGCCGGAGAACACGTCCGTCCGCGCGCCGATGGCCTCGAAGGTTTCCACTCCGGCCTTCACCGTGCATTGCCCGGACAGGATCACCAGCGCGGCTTCCTTCGCCTCAGGCTCCTGGGTATAGGGCTCTCCATCCCCAAGCCGCAGGTTCCCCAGCTCGATAAACGTTAGACGCGTATCCGTTGCTCCGACGATCTCGTTGTGCCCTCTTTGGAGAGACTTCCGAATGTGCAGATTCATCGCTTCCTCCGGCAGGTTAATGCTCAAAATCAAAAAAAAAGATCTTTGGTGAGTGGTGAGTGGTGAGTGGTGAGTGGAGGCCAAAATTGCACATTACGGGGGACAAATGTCTCCCGATCACCAATCACCCATTCTCTCTTGTCTGCTCAGTCATACTCCGCTTCGATTTCCCTCAGGATTTTCTTCAAGGCGGTTGCGGCGATGTGGAAAGCCGCTTTCTTGTCGTCCATCTTGAGGTGCGGTTCGAGGGAGAGAAACCCCTCGAATCCGTCCGCGATCATTTCGGAGAGGATCTTGGCGATCTGGCCATCCCCTTCTCCCGCAGGCTTAACCTCGCCGGTCGAAAGCTTGGCGTCCTTAATATGGAAATACTCGATGTCGTCCTTCAGGATCGGGAGGCACGTTTTGTAAGGACGCTGTCCCACCTGGATGAAGTTGGACGGATCGAAGATCGCGCGCAGGCACGGAGAATCCACCGTATCAATAATATCTTTGCACCGCTCCGCCGTGTCGCCGTAAATGCGGCTTTCGTTTTCGTGAAGCAGCGTAATGCCCTCTCCCTGCGCCAGGTCCGCCATCGTCTGCAACCGTCGCATCACCTCGTCCCGGTATGAGGCGGGGTTCTTGCCCTCCGGGATGTAAAAGGAGAATATCCGTATGTAGTCGCATCCGAAGACATGGGCCATTTCGATGGCCTTCCCGAATCGTTTTAGATGGGCCTCGAAGTCGTCCTCGATTCCGATTTTTCCAATGGGCGATCCGATGGCGGAGATGTAGAACTCATGTTCGTCCAAAGCCAGTTGGATCGTATCCTGCTCGCGATGGTCGAGGTCCAGCACCCCTTTGCCCCATACGCCCCTCAACTCGATGTTGCGGATGCCTTCCTGCTCTAAAACTGCGATTTGCTCCGTCAGATCCGCCGAAATTTCATCGGCAAATGCGCTCAGCGTTACCATTTTTGCTCCGACTCCTTTCTTTTGGTGATTGGTGAGTGGTGAGTGGTGCCCCGCGCTGCCCCCTAATCCCTAATCCCTAATCTCTGATCCATGCCCCCAGCCTTTCAGTCCTCCACTTTTCCGACTCCAGGTGCTATGGCGCAGACGTAAGTTTCCAATACGATGCCGGTTTTCTCCCGGTATGCTTCGGTGATTTGGCGCACAAAGGCCTCGACTGCGTCGCGTTGAACCAGGTTGACCGTACAACCGCCAAAGCCCGCTCCGGTCAGGCGCGCTCCGAGGACGCCTTCGAAGGCGTGGGCGCGGTCCACCAACAGATCCAGCTCATATCGGCTTACCTCGAAATCGTCCCTGAGGCTTCTGTGCGAGGCGTCCATCAGGCGGCCCATTTTCTCCACGTCCCCATTTTCGAGCGCGTGGACGGCATCCAGCACCCGTTGGTTTTCTGCGACCACGTGCCGGCATCGCTTTCGGACGACTTCGGGAAGAAGCGCCTGGTGCGCCTCAAAGTCCTCCACAGATACGTCTCTGAGAGCCTCGATGCCCGGGAGCGTCTGAGACAGAAGCCGGATGCCCTCT
>MVCQ01000006.1 GCA_002059205.1 Candidatus Latescibacteria bacterium 4484_107 | reverse complement strand
CGAACCTCCCGCAGGTTGCGAACCGGCGGGAGGGTATTCCTTTATCCTGAATTATTCATAAATCTGTGGTGTTACGCTCAACTTCAGGCTTTGCTCAACCTTCTTGAAAACTGAGTTTTGAGACCAAAAATTCAAAATACCCCGTTTCACAAGAACAAAGGAGAATTCTGTCCAAATTCATGAATAAGGCAGGTTATATCCCTTTAGAATCGGATCCCTATGGAGGACTCGATAAGCGCGGCGAGCTGCTCGGCTCCTTTCCCCCGGGTAACTCGATCCGGCAGACTCAGAATCAGGGGCAGATCCCTTCGCTCCATGTAGCGCTCGAAAGTGTCTCCCAATTGATCCGCGAGCGTCTGGGAGATCAGGACAATGCCCACGTCATCCGCGCTGAGATAGGTTTCGATCCGGACTTTGGCCGCTTCTCCGTCTTCCGCCACGACGCCCTGGACGCCGATCAGCCGGAAGGTATCCACCGTAAATGAATCGCCTACGATACGAATTTTCATAATTACCCGCCGAGACCGCCGAGAACACCGCGTGAAACGTGAACGTAACACGGCCCGCTCTCTTTGCTCTGAACGAAGCGGGAAGATAGGAATCTCTTCGCGTGCTCTGCGTCCTCAGCGGTGCGAAAGCTTTACCCTTCAATTCGATGCTTAGATTTTGCCCAAAATCATAATGCCGATGATGAGTCCGTAGATCGCGATCCCCTCGGCCAGCCCCACGTAGATGATGGAGCGGCCCATCAATTCGGGCCGTTCCGCCACGGCACCCATCGCGGCGGAGCCTACGTTGGAGACGGCGATGCCCGCGCCTATGGAGGACAGCCCCACGGCTATGGCGGCCGCGATGAAGCCCATTCCTTGTGCGCCACGGTTGGCCGACGCAGTCTCTTCGCTCTGCGCGTGGACGGCGTCTGTAAACCCAAAATTGCAGATCAGGAACAGGCCTCCGAGGAGCAGGACGAGGCTCAGAACGCCCAAGCCTATGTTCGTTGCTTTTACCGTCTTGATCCCTTTTCTGAACATGCTCATGGTTTCCCTCCTGTCTCAGTTGCTACAGGGCGATCACAGGGATCGCCCTGCTTTCCGAACGTATCGAACGAGAAAATTTCCTCCTGCGGCTTGCGCGGCCGGGCTTCCGGAGACACATCGGGCACCCCGACGGGCGTCAGACAGACCACTTTCAACTCCTCGGGAATGCCCAGCACTTCCTTCACCTCGGCCTCGTCGAACGATCCGACCCAGCAGGTTCCGTACCCCAAGCTGTGCGCCGCCAGGATCATCGTCTGAAGCGCGATGGCGGGATCGATGAGGTGCCATTTCTCGCTGATCTCAGGTCGCCCGATGGCCGCGACGATCAGCGCGGCATCCGCCATCCACGTTTGTCCGTGACAGGCCTGCGCCGTCTTTTTTCGGAGTTCGGGATCCCGGACGACCACGAAATGCCATGGCTGCCGGTTCCCCGCGGAGGGGGCTTGCCGGCCCGCCTCCAGGATCTGCTCGATGTGCTCCTCGGGAATAGGATCGGGCCGGTAGTTGCGAATGCTGCGCCGCTCCATAATGGTATCTATGGTATTTCTGGACATAATCTTTTCCTCCTTTCCCATCCGTCCGCGCGGAAAGCGTCCCGCACACATAGAAGAGACCGCGCGGAAAAAGTGTAACCAAAACCCAAAAGAAATGGGACACGGAAACTACGGATTTTCACGGATTAAACAAAGTAGATATAGGGGAAATCTGAAGAACTCTGCATAAGTAGGTGGACAGAATTAAGTTCATCCTATAGGAATTTCCATTTTTTTTTAGGGTTTCAAGTGATTTTTGAAATGCTTTTGCATGTTTTTTCAGCACCCAACCTACCCCCCCAGCCCCCTTTCCTACAAGGGAAGGGGGAGTATGCTTTCCCTGCCTTCGGAAAAATAGCTCCTCTCCCCGTTACAGGGAGGGGTACAGAGAAAAAATGAACAAACGCTTCCTGAACAGTATTCCATTTTGTGACGCAGCGTGTCGGATGGGCTCTTATTGGCGACTTACGCAAGCCCGCCCGAAGGGCGCTAAGTGCATATAATCCGCACCGTAGAGCACTCAAAGCACGCAGAGAAACTCCCTATGAAAGTGGGAAAGTGGGAGGGGGGTCACCGTCTCACTTTCTCACTTTCTTCCCTCTGCGAACTCCGCGGACTCTGCGGTGAGCACAAGAAAATAACTTTGTCTGAGCACTTACCTCTAAGGTAGTGCGGCCCAATGGATGGGATAATGGATGGGGCTTACTCTATGGTAAACTGGGTCGAAGCCAATACGTTGCCGTAGGAGGATACCACATAGACCTTCCATTCCCCGATCCAGTCGCTCTGGATGTTCTTCGAACTCCACGTCCGCGTCCGTTTATAATTGACAGACAAGGTGACGTCCGCCATCATCTTGCCTTTGTAGTACCAGAGATGGGATATGGTGGTGGGTTCCTCCGCACCTCGAATTTCGGAGAAGCAATATAATCCACGGACGGTTTTGGGAAAGCGGCTCCCGACTTTGATCGGCGTGCGACTTCGGATCCCCTCGCATATCTTCAGATCGCTGACCACGATCTTTTGTCGGCTCGGTTCAACCGCGACCTGAGAAGGAGTTTTCCCTTCACCCGTCTCCCGATCCTTTCCCGACTTGGGTTCCTTTTTCTCCCCGTCGCCGCAGCCCACCGCGAAAAACAATCCGATCAGAAGAGCGATCACTCCTGCTTTGACAGCGTTCATAGCGCACCATCCTTGCTTCAATCGTAAGAAGGCCAAATTTCACCGCAAAGATGCAAAGAACGCAAAGTTTGGTGATTGGTGACTGATGGCGTATCACGTTTCACCCCGCGTGCTTGTTTTTTTCGTCTCTACTTGATTCCTTTTATGACCTTCTCCAGAATATCCGCGGCCTCTTCCGCCTCGGTCTCGGTGATCACCAACGGCGGCGCAACGCGGATCACGTTGCCGTAAATGCCCACGCGGCCCACTAACAGCCCGGACTGACAGCAACGATTGACCACCTCTACGGTGATCTCCGCCGACGGCTCCAACGTCTTTTTGTCCGTGACGAACTCCAGACCGATCACCAGGCCACGGCCGCGCACGTCTCCGAGAACCGTCACTTCCTCGCTCAACTTTTTCAGCCGCCGGAAGAGGTAATCTCCCACCTTAAGCGCATTATCCGGCAGCCGCTCCTCCTCCATAATATCCAGCACAGCCAGCGCCGCGGCACAGGAGAGCGGATTGCCTCCGGTGGTGCTGCTCATCTCGCCGGGAGATAGAGAGGCCATGATGCGCGACTCGGCCATCAAGGCCGCCGTCGGCACGCCGCTCCCGATGCCCTTTCCGAGACAGAGCATATTGGGGCGCAGATCCTCCCACTCCAGGGCAAACATCTTTCCGGTCCGTCCGAAGGAAGCCTGCACCTCGTCCAAGATAAACAGCACGTCCCGCTCCTTCGCCCACGTTTCCAATTTTTTCAGGTATCCCTCCGGCGGAAAAATGAAGCCTGCGCCGCCCTGATACGGCTCGATGATCAACGCGGCCAGATCGCCGGTGGACTCCACGGATACGACGGTGTCCAAAAATTCCAGACAGAACAGCCCGCACGTCTCCGGTTTTTTCTTAAATGGACACCGGAAGCAATAGGGGAACGGGGCATAGATACATCCCGGCATCAACGGGCCGAACCGCTTCTTCGTGCCCATCTTGCCCGCCATACTCATCGCCCCGAAGGTTCGTCCGTGAAAGCCTCCGTAGAAAGAGAGCATCTCGTGCCGGCCCGTGTACCGCTTGGCCACCCGCATCGCCGCCTCCGTGGCTTCGCTGCCGGTGGTCAGCAGGAAGGCTTTGTTCAGATGCTCCGGCATGAGTTCCACCAAGCGTTTGGCTAACGTCACCCGGTCCGGAGTGGGGAAATCGTAGCAATTCAAGAGCTTGGCCGCAGCCTCCTGAATGGCCTTCACGTGTTTGGGATGACTGTGCCCCACGTTGGTCACCAAAACTCCGGAGGTGAAGTCAATGTAAGTGTTCCCATCCACGTCCGTCACCACCACCCCATCGCCGCGCTCCCACACAATCGGAGCCTGCTGGTTGATGCAGCGCGCCTCATACTGATCCGAAAGCGCGAGATATTCCCGGGACTTCGGTCCTGGGAGTTGGTCTTTAACGTGTACGATCATAGCAAGCCTTTCGTGAGTGGTGAGTAGTGATTGGTGCGCCGAGACCAGTGAAACGTGACTGGTCACTCACGCATCACGCACCACGCATCACGTTTCCCGTTTCACTCCTGGCCTCCAAGCACCTCCTCCACCTCCGGGTTCACCACAAACCTCGGCGGCTTCCCGTCCATAAACCGCCGAATGTCCTCCAATATCTTCACCCGAATATCCCATCCAGCCTCCTCCGAACTCCACGCGAGATGGGGCGTGAGCACCGCATTCTCCAATCCGAACAGGGGATACGTCGGATCGGGCGGCTCCTTCTCGTACACGTCAATACCGGCTCCGGCGATCCAGCCTTCCCGGAGGGCCTGAGCCAGGGCGTCCACATCCACGATCGGTCCTCGTGCCGTGTTGATCAGATAGGCGGTCTCCTTCATCAATCGAAGCTGCGGTGCGCCGATGAGGTGGCGCGTTTCCTCGCCCAGCGGCGTGTGCAGCGTCACCACGTCCGCACCCTTCAGCACGGTCTCCAGATCCACGCATTCGATTTTCAATTCCCGTTTTCGCTCCTCCGAAAGATACGGATCGCAGACGAGGGACGACATCTCCATCCCTTCCATCTTTTTGAGCACCCGGCTGCCGACCCGCCCACAGCCCACGATCCCCAATGTCTTCCCGGACATTCGGAACATCCTCGGCACGCCGGAGAAATCCCACGTCCCCTTTCGACTGGATTCCTCCAACACCTTTCGGGAGCGCACCACCTGCCGATAACAGGAAAAAATGTGCGCGATGGCGTGCTCGGCCACCTCCTCCGGGCAATAGTCCGGGATATTGGCCACCCGAATGCCCTTTGCCGTGGCGGCCTTCAGATCTACATTGTCGTATCCGATGCCGTGCCGGATGATCAGACGACATCGTTCCAACGCCCCGATCACTTCCGCGGTCATCGGAGCCATATTCACCACGACCACGTCCGCAACCCGAATGGCGGAGAGCAGTTCCTCTTGCGGCGCAAACTTGAGTTGGTACTGCTCGAAGCGGACGTTGTCGTGCTTTGCCAGTTCCTCCGCTTCCCAGTTCAGATCCGGCTCGATGTAGTCCGTTACCACGATCTTGAGTTGTTCCACAGCACATTTCCTCCACAAAAACAAGGTAAAAGAGAAGAACGATGTAAAAAAGGGGGAAGGGATAAAGGCACAGAAGCACAGAGGCACAAAGAAAATCGAAACGGACATTGGCGACCAATTGTCAATGGTAACACTTTTTTGATCTTCAGGCAAGAAGAAAATTACCCATACTGCCCGAAAAGGGCGGAATCGCTCTTGACAAAACGCCCGAAACTTGCTAAATTATCATAACGCGCATTCATCCAACCTATCACGTATCTGAGAAAGGAGTTTTTCAATGACGAAGAAATCCCTCTCTTTCCTGAAGAGCTTGATAGAAGCCCCCAGCCCATCGGGGTTCGAGCAGCCCGCCCAGAAGGTCTGGCGAAAAAACGTAGGCCCGTATGCCGACCGCATCGAGACGGATATGCACGGCAACTGCATCGGGATCAAGAACGAAGGGGGCAGTCCCCGTGTTCTTCTCGCCGGGCACTGCGACGAGTTGGGCTTTATGGTTCAGTATATAACTGACGAAGGGTTCCTCCATTTTCGCACCATCGGAGGCTTCGACGTCAACATCATTCCGGGCCGAAGGGTGCACGTGCATACGAAGAACGGGCCGATCCTCGGCGTCACCGGCAAGAAGGCCATCCACGTGATGACCGACGAGGAGCGCAAAAAGAAATCGGAGATCCACGACCTCTGGATTGACATCGGAGTGAAGGATAAGAAAGAAGCGGAATCTCTGGTCTCCGTGGGCGATCCCGTCACGTACACCGTGGCGTTTGAAAAAATGCGGAGGGATCTGGCGGTCTCCCGGGCCTTCGACGACAAGGCGGGCAGCTTCGCGGTGGGAGAGGTGCTGAGGATGCTGTCCGGAAAATCCTTCAAAGCGGCGGTTTACTCCGTCTCTACTGTACAAGAGGAAGTGGGACTCCGGGGCGCTCACACGAGCGCATATGGGGTCGATCCGAAGGTCGGCATCGCGGTGGACGTCACCCACGCCACCGATCATCCGGATATGGATAAAAAGCGCGTCGGGGACATCAAACTCGGGGCCGGACCGGCCATCTCGCGGGGCGCGAACATCAACCCGGTCGTGGAGCGGATGCTGATCCAGACCGCCGAGGAGGAAAAGATTCCCTACCAGATCGAAGCCGCACCGAGAGGCACGGGCACGGACGCCAATGCGATCCAGCTTACGCGTGCCGGAGTCGCCACGGGTCTGGTGAGCATCCCCCTGCGCTATATGCACACGGCGGTGGAAACGCTGTCCCTCAAGGATGTGGAGAATGTGACCAAATTGCTGACCGCTTTCGTCCTCAGAGTAGATGACAGCGTGGATTTTACGCCGTAGCAGGAAGACAGAGGTCGGAGGTCAGAGGTCGGAAGACAGAGGTCGGAGGTCAGAGGTCGGAGAGCCGATTTACGACTTGCGTTTCACTTTTCACGTTTCAGGATGCTTATGAACCTATTGATCGGAATCGCGGGAGGAACGGGATCGGGTAAGAGCACCATTGCGAAGCGGATTGTGGAGACGATGGGAGAAGCACGAGCGGTCCTTATCGAGCAGGATGCGTACTACCGGGACCGCAGTCACCTCGCGCCGAAGGAACGGGAGCGCGTCAATTACGATCATCCGTCCGCCTTCGATGCGCCGCTTTTGATCGCGCATCTTCGCGAGCTTAAATCCGGACGCACGATCCCACGCCTGTCCTACGAATATGGAATGCACATCCGTGTCGAAACGGGAGCGGTCATTCCGCCCCGGAGCGTCATCGTGCTGGAAGGCATTATGGCGCTTCACGACCCGGACTTGAGGGCGCTGATGGATAGGAAGGTCTTCGTGGACGCCGCCCCGGACGTGCGCTTTATCCGCCGCCTGAAGCGGGATCTGATCGAACGCGGGGATACCGTTGAGTCGGTAATTGAGCGGTACCTCACCTTCGTCCGCCCGATGCACTCGGCCTTCGTGGAGCCTTCCCGGCAATATGCCGATCTCGTCGTCTCCGGCGAGGAACCTCTGCAAAGCTCCGTGGATCAAATTCTGTCGAATATCGCTGGCCGGAGATAAGGGCTCGCCACGAAATATCACGGAAGCGCACAGAGTATTGTTTTCAGAAGTTTGGAGGGGCTTTGACTTCGGTGGAAAGCCGGCACTGGGAAAATCATGGACTCCCTGAAGGGACTGCTCTCCAGGCTCTTTAGAGGCTTTTTGGTTTTGCCAGTGCCGAGTTCACTCCGGCTTTTCAGGGCAACCAAAATTCTTGACAAATAGTACAGAAGTTCTCTCGGTTTTTCCGTGGTTTTCCGTTTGGATCCGTGGTTATTTGTGATTTTCCGTGGTTTTTCGTGGTAAGCTTTAATGATCGGAGAAAATGACGTGCCGACAACATCCACAAACAATATGCCCCGTCAGATCGAGGAACTTGCCGAGCGAGATGGGCGCTATAAAAAGGAGGCGTATTTTTTCCTGTACGAGGCGCTGGACTATACGCTGAAGAAAGAAAAAGTCCCGCGCCACGTGACCGGACAGGAATTGCTCCGGGGAATCAGCGAATACGCTCGGAAAGAATACGGCCCGATGACGAAGTTGGTGTTCGAATACTGGGGAATCGCCCGGACCGAAGATTTCGGGAACATCGTGTTCAGCTTAGTTGAAGCCGGACTGATGAGCAAAACCGAGGAGGATCGCATCGAGGATTTTCGGGAGGTGTACGACTTCGACGAGGAATTCGGATAGCTTTTGGTGAGTGGTGAGTGGTGAGTGGTGAGTGGTGATGAGCTACCCGCTTTGCTTTTTTACGTTTCATGTTTTACGTGAGGATTTGAATATGGATAGCGCGCAAATTGAACGGATTGTTCAGAAGGTATTGTCTAAGTTGAAGGGGGAACCATCCCCTCCTTCCTCTCAGGCAACACTTTCTGTGGAGAAAAAGCTCCTCACGGAGGCCGATGTACTTCGGGCGGCGGCGCAGGAGGTTCGTGAGATCGTCGTCCCTCCCGGCCTCATTGTTACGCCGCTGGCTCGGGATGCTCTGAAGGAAAAGGGGATCGCTCTGGTTCCATCCTCATCCGTCCGGCAGGGAGAGTCGGAGCGCGGAACCACGGAAGGTAATTCCGATGGGAGTGGAACCATCGCATTGGGAGCGGATCACGGCGGCTACGAGATGAAAGAGGCGATTAAACGAGGGCTCCAGGAGGAAGGAAGGACGGTTCGGGATTTCGGCGCGTTTTCCTCTGAGTCCGCTGATTATCCCGACTTTGCGCTCAAGGTGGCTGAGGCCGTGGCCGACGGCACGTGTCACACGGGGATTATGGTGGATGGCAGCGGCTTTGCCTCCGCGATGGTGGCGAATAAAGTGCCCGGAATTCTGGCCGCCACGTGCTGGGATCTTTTCACGGTGCGATTGGCACGGGAACATGTGGGCGCCAATGTGCTCACGCTTGGAGGGAAGGTAATCGGTTTGGCGCTTGCGCTGGAAATGGTCAAAGTATGGCTGGAAACGTCCTTTACCGGAGGACGGCATCAGCGGAGGACGGATAAAATTTGGGAGGTGGAGGCGAAGTATAGCCGGAAATAGATTTCACCGCAGAGCAAGCAGGGTGCGCATAGAGACTCAAAAAAATTTTTGCCATTCTCAGCGGCCTCTGCGTCTCCGCGGTTAAATTAGGTCGGCTTCGCCGACAATTATTTCCTTGAATCACGATGGGTTTTTTTGTATATTGTCTGGCATGGAATACGCCAGCGGGATCAAACTCAGAGACATCCTCCTGGACAATGGGAACTGGTGGAAATTCTTTCTCACGCACCGGCGTCTCATCCGAACCAGCATCATAATTAACGTGCTGAAAGTGCTGGTAGGTAGAACGCGCTTTCTGGGATATCGTTTCTTTGTCTGTCCAAAATGCCACCAGAGCATCAAGGCCCCGCACTCCTGCAAGTCCAGATTCTGCTCATCCTGCGGGAAAAAAGCAACAGACGACTGGATCAAGAACAGCTTCAACACACTTCCGGACACTACCTGGCAGCATATTACCTTCACCATGCCAAACCTGCTTTGGGACTTCTTCTGGGTCAATCGGTACCTTACCAATAAAATTCCTCTGACGAATTTATGGAGAACCTTTGACAACCCTCTTGAAGAACCTCAAAAGCACCTTCGCGCACGCCTTCGCGGTACCCTCCGGGAAGGAGCCTTTCTCGGAGGAAGAGCTTGCCCTGCTGGACAAGGCCGCGGGCTTCGTGGTAAAGAAAAGGATGGCGGCTCCGGCGGTTCTGTTTCTGGAGTCCCTGCAACCCATGAGCTTCCTTGGAAGTCAGGTGATGCTCTTCCTTCAACCCATTGTCGCTTCCTTTTTTTCTCGCGGGGAATACGAGCGGTTGGCCCAAATTTTGGAACGCAGAGAAAGCATAGGGCTTTTTATAGAACGGATCGAAGAAACGCAAGACAAGAAAGTGAGAAAGTGCGACGGTATGACGGTGTGACGGTGTGACCCCACTTTCTCACTTTCACATAAATTTTGTCATTTGACATTCCTTAAAGAGGAAAGTGCACAGATGAAATCGAACGATCTCAACATCATCATTGCCACCGACTGCGGAAGCACGACGACGAAGGCCATTTTGATCGAGCGGAAGAAGGAGGGGTATCGGCAGACGTTCCGGGGAGAAGCGCCCACCACGGTGGAAGCGCCGTTCGAGGACGTGACAAGGGGCGTGCTCAATGCGATCCAGGAGGTGGAGGAGCTTTCCGGGCGCACGATCTTAGACGGAGAGCGCATCATCACCCCGGCGAAAGGCGACGTGGGCGTGGATATTTACGTATCCACGAGCAGCGCGGGAGGCGGACTCCAGATGATGGTGGCCGGAGCGGTGAAGACCATGACCGCGGAGAGTGCGGAGCGATGCGCGCTCGGAGCTGGCGCGATTGTGATGGACGTATTAGCCTCCAACGACGGCCGGTTGGGGCACGAGAAGATCGAGCGCATCCGCCAGCTTCGGCCCGATATGATTCTCCTCTCCGGCGGCACCGACGGCGGCACGATCACCCACGTGGTGGAATCGGCCGAATACATCTCCGCGGCGGATCCCCGGCCCCGGCTCGGTAGCGGCTATAAATTGCCGATCATTTACGCGGGAAACAAAAACGCGCAGGAGCGTATTCAGGAGATTCTGGGAGAGAAGACCGCGCTGTCCGTCTCGGAGAATATCCGTCCCGTGCTGGAGCGGGAGAATTTGATGCCCGCGCGTCACAAAATCCACGACCTCTTTCTGGAACACGTGATGGCCCAGGCCCCCGGATATAAGAAACTGATGACCTGGACGGGCGCGCCGATTATGCCCACGCCAGCGGCCGTCGGGAACATTATGGAGACCATCGCCAAAAAGGAAGGCATCAACGTGATCGGCGTGGATATCGGAGGCGCGACCACGGATACCTTCTCCGTGTTCGACGGGATATTCAACCGCACGGTTTCCGCCAATTTAGGGATGAGCTACTCCATTTCCAACGTATTCGCGGAGGCGGGATTGGAGCACATCGTCCGCTGGATACCGTTTGAAATCGAAGAGGAGGAACTCAGAAACCGGGTGAAGAACAAGATGATTCGTCCCACCACGATCCCTCAGAGTCTGGAGGATTTGAAGATCGAGCAGGCTGTTGCACGCGAGGCGCTCCGGTTGGCGTTCGAGCAGCATCGGGCGTTGGCTGTGGGATTGAAAGGGATTCAGCAGGAACGCTCCATCTCCGATGTATTCGTTCAGAAGGCGACGGGCCAGAGCCTCGTGGATATGCGGCGATGCGATCTGATCGTGGGCAGCGGCGGCATTCTTTCCCACGCGCCCCGGCGCCATCAGGCGATGATGATGATGATGGATGCGTACGGGCCGCCTGGTGTGACGGCCATTGCGGTGGACAGTATCTTTATGATGCCCCATTTGGGTGTGCTTTCCACGGTGAACGAACAGGCCGCGACGGAGGTGTTTGCGAAGGATTGTATGATCTATTTAGGCACGTGTGTGGGTCCCATCGGGATGGCCAAGCCCGGGGATCCTTGTGTCGAATATACGCTTACCTTGCCCGACGGCCGAACGGTGCACGAATCGCTCGCCTTCGGAGAATTGAAACTGCATCCGCTCGGCGTGGGACAGGAAGCGGATATTGAGGCCACACCAGCTCGGGGCTTCGACCTCGGAGAAGGCAAGGGCAAAACTGTTCGGACTAAACTCACCGGCGGCGTGGTGGGCATCGCGATAGACGCGCGGGGGAGACCCTTGAGACTGGTTGAGGATCGCTCGGAGCGGGTGAAGCAGATTACGGCGTGGAGCGAGGCGATGGGGTTGTATGCGGACTTGGGGTAAACGAGGTGATCCTATATGGAGAAGATGAAGGTTTACTATGACCCCTTGGGTAATACGCTGCATATCTGGTTCGGAGATCCTCGGGATGAATATATCACTGAAGAAGCGGACGAAGAATTGGGGCTTAAAAAATAAAGCCGGGGAAATTATCGGCATTGAGAAGTTGAATTTTTTCCGGCAGGGTTCAGTGAGAAGTCCGTGGATCGCTTGCAGGATCGCGATCAGATCCTGGGCTTTGAGTTCGATCCGCGACGCTATGAACGGTCTGCGGCCGTAGGTTAGCAAATCCGAATTACGGCGTGGCGCGTGGCGATGGGATTGTATCCGGACGCCCCACCGACCTGCTCGGTAGATATTGAGTAATTGCATTATTCATAAATCCTGGCGGAATTCCCCTTTGCTATTGCGCAACAAAGCTTTTTCTTGCGGATGCTTCGACAAATTGCTTTCCGAACCATTGAACAGCGTTGCCCAGGAATAAAGCAGTATTCAGGCCGTATCAACCTTATTGGGTGACTCCGCAACCTGCAAGACGGTTCGATCACCTTTCCCGTTCAGGTACTATCCGCCAGCTTTCCTTCAACCCGAAAAAATCCTCCATCCCACCGTTTTGTCTTCCATTCTCCGAACGATAACCCGTTGTTTTCCCACAATCTTCCCGACACGCGCGAAATCCCTTCCGTCCGGCCCGCACTCAAACGCCTCCTGATCCTCCGAAGCAACTTCCACGACAGACCTCGAATTCGACTCTGAAAATAGAAGCGCCTCCTCCGACCTGTTCCCGCCCCTCCTGCCGTGAAGACACCCTGTCACAAAAAGGAAGAAGATTCGTGGCCCCGTTCCATAGTGGCGTGGATCAGAAAAGCTATTGACTTTTTGGGGAGAGTGTCGTATTTTTACTGGTTATGGATCTGCGTTGACCGGGAACACTTCTCTCTGCCGGAGCGTTTAATATGTCACTCCCGATTCATAAGCTGTTCTATATCGAAACATACGGCTGCCAGATGAACCGACTGGACTCGGAGCTTCTATGCGGGATTTTCGAGGCGGCGGGATACCAGCGCACGGAGGCAAAAGAAACGGCGGACGTGATCCTCGTGAACACCTGCTCGGTGCGGGCACACGCGGAAAAACGCGCGTCGGGCCGGATCAGTGAGTTGGGCGGGTTGAAACGAAGCAAGCCGGATCTCGTGTTAGGCGTGGTGGGATGCATGGCCCAGCGTTTGGCAGAGCAAGTTTTCGTGGATCATCCTTACGTGGATCTCGTGGCCGGGCCGGATGCCTATCGAGCACTTCCTGCTTTGATCAACAATGAGCGCACGCGGATCAGAGCATGGTCCCCGGATCCGACAGAGACGTATGAGGGCATTCCTCCGAAACGGGACGGAGGGCTCAAAGCATGGGTGGCGATTATGCGGGGCTGCAACAATTTTTGCTCCTATTGCATTGTGCCTTACGTGCGCGGACGGGAGCGGAGCCGGGCGGCCGAGGCGGTGATAGACGAGATCCGGGGACTCGTTGAGGAGGGGGTTCAGGAGGTCACGCTTCTCGGCCAGAATGTAAATTCCTATCGGGACAAAGACACCGGATTTGCCGAGTTGCTGAGGCGCATAGATCGGGAGACGGATATCCGGCGGGTTCGATTCTTAAGCTCGCATCCGAAGGATATGTCCGGGGACGTGCTGCGGGCTATGGCGGAAGGTGCGAGTATCTGCGAGCATCTGCATCTCGCGCTTCAGTCCGGATCGTCCGCGATATTGGATCGGATGAATCGAAACTACACAGCCGATGCTTTTATAGATTTGGTGGAGCGGGCGCGCGCGATCATTCCGGGGCTGAGCGTAACCACGGATATCATCGCGGGATTTCCCGGTGAAACGGAGTCGGATTTCAACCAAACGCTGGAGGTGATGCGCCGGCTTCGCTTCGACGCAGCATTCACGTATCGCTATTCTCCGAGATCGGGCACGAAGGCATTCAACATGGAGGACGACGTGTCGGATGCGGAGAAGCGGCGGCGGCTCGACGCGATGATCGCGCTCCAGCAGGCGATCTCCAAAGAAAAAAACCGTGCGCTGATCGGGACCAGGGCGGAAATCCTGGTGGAAGCGCCGAGCAAACGGGGTACGGGCGTATTGGGACGAACCCGGACGGATAAGCCCGTGGTCGTGTATAATGGAAATCTTGCCGTGGGAGACTGGGCCGTGGTCGAGATCATCGGGACCACCGGAGCAACGCTGATAGGTCAAAAGACAGGAGGCAGGGGTTAGGGGTCCGGGGGAGGGCGACCTGCGTGTCTGCCCGCATCGGACGGATAGCTTGCCACCACTCACCACTCACCAATAACCAATAACCACTCACTCACCCCAAATGAGACTTTGGATTCCAATCTGCATACTGCTTTTGGTCTCCCCCGCATGGGGCGATCTTCTCTCCGAAGGATTGGCGCTCTTTGAGGCCGGGGAGCATGCAAAGGCGCACGAAAAGTTGTCGGCGTATCTCGCTTCGCATCCGGATAGTCCGAGGGCGCTGTTTTATCTCGGAAGAACGGAGACCGACGGCGCGCAGGCGCAGGAGCTTTTTCGGATGTTTATGGCGAAGCACCCGAAGCACGAGTTGGCGGACGATGCGCTGTTTCAGATCGCTCAGTATTATTATGCGAGAGGCTTTTACGTGACCGCACGCCAGCATTTGCTTCGGCTGTTGGACACGTATCCTGAGAGCAATCTCGGAGATCGGGCATTGTACAGGCTGGGATTGACCTTTTTGGCCACGGACGAATTTGAGGCCGCACGGAAGCGCTTTGCCCGGATGATGAAGCGACATCCCGAGTCTCCGTGGACGCCTTATGCGAAGATGGGAATGGTGGACGCGTACTTTGGGGAAGAGCGGTACGAGAAAGCGATTCGAGTGGCGGAATCCTTGTTGACGGAGAAAAAAAACGATCCTGTCAAGAGCAACGTGCTTTACGCGCTCGCTCAATGTTACGACAAGTTGGGAAAAAAGGTGCCGGC
>MVCQ01000116.1 GCA_002059205.1 Candidatus Latescibacteria bacterium 4484_107 | reverse complement strand
ATCCGGGAAAAGGAAACCGGTACCGGAGCGCACATCCCCATCGTCGCGATGACGGCCCACGCCATGAAAGGCGACAAGGAAAAGTGCCTCAAAGCAGGGATGGACGACTACGTGGCCAAAACCATAAACGCAAAGGAGCTTTACGCAACCATCGAGCGAATGATGGACGACAGGCCTCAACCTCCCACAGACCAAAACCTCCCGCAGGTTCCGAACCTGCGGGAGCTTGCTCGACTCGATCTCTCCACCGTTATAGACGCTGTGGATGGGGACAAAGAACTGCTGAAGGAATTGGCGGAGGGCTTCGTAGAGGACAGCGCCGGACAGCTTGAGGAACTCCGGGAATCGCTCGAAAAGGGCGACTCCGAACAAATCGAGCGGAGAGCGCACCGCCTCAGGGGAGCGGTGGGCAACTTCGGAGCAAAGACTGCCTACGACTTAGCATTTCAACTCGAAACGAGAGGCCGGGAATCCCGACTGGACGGTGCAGTGGAAATCTATGGAAAACTCGAACAGGAAATGGCGCGGGTAAAAGCCTTTTTTTTGGAACCGGGATGGCTCGAAGGGATAATGAGCAATAAATAATGAGTAATGCCCTTCCCCACCGCCCAAAACCAGGAGCGGATGGCTAGAGCCCCTCTCGTTCCCACGCTCTGCTCTTCTCGTTCCCACGCTCTGCGTGGGAACGCAATTCCGGACGCTCTGCGTCCACCTCTGAGGATACAGAAATCTTCCTCCCCCTACCGTGCGATAAACCGCACGGTCCGGAAAATGAAGCGGCAAAACCCTTCCCCAAACCGTGACGTTTATGTCACAGTGAAAAAGGAGGGAGGGGAAGGCACTCGTAAAAGGAGAAACACCCAATGCGAGCATTCGTCCTTTCCACTATGATACTGGGGACTATGATACTGGGGCTGCTTCCCGGCCTCAGCACCGCCGAGCAGCCGTCCAACACCTACGTCACCCGTATAATCAATGCGCCCGTCTCCATCGTCATAGATGGGGACCTCTCGGACTGGGAGGGCATCGAAGTCCCGGAAGAACCCCTTCGGCACAGGTGTATCAGCGCGGGAGAAAAAGGAGAAAAAATCGCGCCTTCCTCTTCAGACGCAGACCTTTCGGCCAGCTTCCGCTGTTTTGTCCATAAAGATTCCTTCTACGTCGCGGTATCCGTCAGCGATGACGTGCTCGTATTCGGGGAAGAGTCATTTGGAAGCAGGTGGCAGGACGACTCGGTGGAAATCTATTTTGACGGGGATCTGAGTGTGCGCCAATGGGAGTACGGATCGGATTACAGCGAAGCCAGCAATTATGACCGAAACGACGCCGAGATCCGCATCGCGAAGGACCGCCGGGGCATGGTGCATCTGGAGGGCATGGGACTTTTCGGTGACCGCCTCATAATGCTTCCCGGACTATGGGAATCCCTGGGGATCGTTGCCGCAATCCGGGAAAACGCCCGGGGCTATACCGCGGAACTGAAAGTCCCCAAAGGGATCTTTGTCTCCACGCCGCTTCGACTCGGAGCCGAAATCGGCTTCAATGTGATGATCAACGACGACGACGACGGAGAAAAACGCGACCACAAGATCAGTTGGACGCCGGATAGGTACGACCAAAGCTGGCATAACACTGCGATGTTCGGTACGCTGATCATCCCACCCCGGGAGCACCCATGAAGATCACGATTTTCAAAAAAATGTTGATGGGCTTCGGCGCCATGCTGTTGCTGACCTGCCTGGTCGGTGGGGCCGGATTCTATGGCCTGTCGGGTGTAAAAGGCCCGACTCAGAGAACGTTCCATAACAATATCGAGTTGCGGAAGCAGGTCAAAAAGATCGAGCACAGCCTGTTTGAGGCCAGAAGGCTTGAGAAAAACTTTCTCCTCAACGGAGACGAGAGCTATGTGGGGCAGGTGGCGGAGCAAATCGCGCGGATCAAGAAGGAGGCCTGGGGGCTCTGGGCTTTGAGAATCGGGCTCGACCGGGAGGAGGAGAACAAGGCATCAACGCAGTTCATCTCAGCTTTCGCGGACGAATACCATAAAGGGTTCCTTTCAGTTGCCGATAAAATCAAGGAGAAGGGCCATGGCGTGGGGGGGCTGACAGATCTTAGAAGGAGTGCCCGTCGTTTAGAGAATGCCGTCAGGGAGACCGGCCAGAAGCAAATCCTTATCGATCTGCTTATGATCAGAAGAACCGAGAAGAATTATTTATTATACAAAGAAATAGACGCTATCGGCCGGCTGCAGACATTGATCACGTTCTTTAAGACCGATGTGGACCGCGCCCCCCTCAGCGTCTCCTCGAAGGCTGAGATAAAGCGTCGGGCGGACGACTACGGGAAGCTGTTTATGAGGATCGTGGTCCTGGACGCCGGGATCGAGCGGCTGCGAGGGGTCTATACCGATGCGGCCCTCGGGATCGAGGAAAGGATCAAACAGATCAATGCCATGGAGGAAGAATGGACGAAGGGAACCCTTGCCGAGACCGACCGCATCTTCGAACAATCGAGCCGGTGGATCCTTGCGTTTCTCGCGCTTTCTCTGGGGGTTGGCGGAGGCTTAGCGTTTTTCCTGTCCAGGGGATTATCCAGGCCGGTCAAGGGATTGGCGGAGGCGGCTCTCCGGATCGCCGGGGGGGATCTGACCCGGACCATATGGGAAAAAAAAGGCAACGACGAGGTGGGACAACTGAATCGCTTCGCCGGACCAACCAGGAGCTTGAAGTCTCCGAGGATAAAGTCCGGCAGTACTCGGAAAATCTGGAGAAGATGGTCGAAGAACGGACGGCGGAGCTTTTGGAGGCGCAAGAGGAACTCCGGATCGGATACGAGCTATCCACCGTGATCAACGCCTCCAAAAATTCGGAAACGCTGCTGCACGAAGTTCTAACAGCATTGGCCGAGCGGATGCCCTGCAAGCAGGTCGGAATCTACGTATTGGACGAAGCCACCCAAACCATGCGGATTGCCGATTCGATCGGGCTATCCGGGGAATTCTTAAGGGAAGTGGATAACCTGCCGCTTTCCGATCCGAGGGTTCAAAAAGTCCTCTGCTCGGACGGACCGATTGTAACCACTCCGGGCAATTTTGAAACCGGGAGGAACGCGCTGGAATCCGAAGGAATCGTTTCCGCGGTCTCGCTTCCGATTCGTTCGAGGAATCGGCTGACCGGCGTTGCCAATTTGGTTTGCGAGGGGGATTTTTCGGGAAAAGAGTCTGTTTTGGGAAACATCGGGGCACAGCTTGCGGTGGCTGTTGAAAACACCCTATTGGAGAAAGAACGCAAGCGGATGGAAAGCATCCGGGCCTCGACGTATCAGATTTCGGAGGCGGTCCATTCCGCCGGAGAGCTTCACGATCTGTATCGCTCCATCCACGATATTATTAGGAACTTAATGCCGGCAAAACAGCACTTCAGCATTGCGCTCTATGACGAAACTACGAAGGAGGTCCGTTTTCCCTATTTCATATCTGAGGACGGAGAGATTCCTGCGCCGAGAAAACACGGACGGGGAGTGACGGAATACGTGCTAAGAACTGCGGAACCCCTGTTGGCTTCACGCGAAACGTTCGAAGAACTCTCGAAGAAAGGGGAGATCGAAATTCTCGGCAACGTGCCGATTTGCTGGCTCGGTGTCCCGCTGAAAACGCAGGAAAAGACCATAGGCGTACTGGCTATCCAGAGTTATACGGAGGGCGTGCAATACGGCGAGGAAGAGAAAAATATACTCATGTTCGTTTCAAAACAGGTGGCTATGGCCATCCAGCGCAAACAGGCGGAGGAGGAGTTGCGCACCTCGGAAGAACGATTTAAGCACCTCGTTTTGAGTACGTCCGATTGGGTGTGGGAGACCGATACGAACGGGGACTTTAGCTATTGCTCCAAAAAAGTTCGGGACATCCTGGGATACGTCCCCGAGGAGATAATCGGGAAGACGTCGCTTGATCTTATGCCGGAGGACGAAGCCGAAAAAATTGGCAAAATTCTCGAAGAGATCAAAAAGAAGAAGCAGCCCATCAAAGACCTGGAAAACTGGAACGTCCACAAGGACGGCCACCGGGTATGTTTGCTCACCAACGGAATCCCCATATTGGACGACAAGGGAAACTGGAAAGGCTATCGCGGGGTGGATAAGGACATCACCGAGCGCAAGCAAGCGGAAGCAGAAATGCTGAAAGCCAAGGAAGCCGCCGAAGCCGCCAATCAGGCCAAGAGCGATTTTCTCGCCAACATGTCCCACGAGATCCGCACGCCGATGAACGGGGTGATCGGCATGACCGATCTGCTGTTGGATACTGAACTCGACGACGAACAACGGGACTATGCGGAAACGGTGAAGTCCTCCGCCGATGCCCTGTTGACGGTGATCAACGACATTCTGGATTTTTCCAAGATCGAGGCGGGCAAGTTAGAGATGGAGAATACGGATTTCGACCTGCAGGTTCTAATGGAGGACATGACCGCAACACTCGCTCAGCGCGCGCACGAAAAGGGACTGGAGATATTTTGCTCCGTGGATCCCGACGTGCCGGCCGTGCTGTGCGGAGACTCGGGACGCCTGCGTCAAATCCTGATGAATCTAACCGGGAACGCGATCAAATTCACTGAAAAAGGCGAAGTGGTGATCCGCGCCGAACTGAACGCAAAGACCGACACCCACGCGACGGTGCGCTTCTCCGTCACGGACACGGGCATCGGCATCCCGAAGGACCGTCAGGCCGCGATCTTCCAGAGCTTCACCCAAGTGGATGGCTCGACTACCCGGAAGTTTGGCGGCACGGGGCTGGGTCTCACGATTTCCAAACAGCTTGCGGAGATGATGGGCGGCGAGATCGGTTTGGAAAGCAAAGAGGGCAAGGGCAGTACGTTCTGGTTCACGGCGGTGTTGGAGAAGGGGGACGAGGAAGTCTCCTCTGCCCCGACCATGATCCCGGCGGATATTCGGAATCTGCGCGTGCTCGTGGTGGATGACAACGCGACCAATCGCACGATTTTTCGGACCCAGCTTGCCTCGTGGGGATGCCGCCCCGCCGAGGCGGGGGATGGGTACAGTGCGCTGAAGATTTTGCGGGAAGCCAAAGACTCCGGCGATCCTTTTCCCCTGGCGATTCTCGACATGCAGATGCCCGGAATGGACGGCGCGGCATTGGGCCAAGCTATTAAATCCAACCCAGTCCTTTCGGATACCGTCTTGGTACTGATGAGTTCGATAGGCGACAGCGCTGACGCCCAACAATGCAAGGCCATTGGCTTTTTCGCGATGCTGACCAAGCCGGTGCGCCAGTCCCGGCTCTATAATGTCCTGATGGAGGCGATGAGCGCGGGAGCGCCCGCTGAGGTCGAAGTCCCGGAATCTACTCCGGAATCCGAGACGACCCCCACCATCGAATCGGGCGCGAACGGGAGGCCGCGGATTCTGCTGGCGGAAGACAATGCCATCAACCAGAAGCTGGCCATCCTGCTGCTTGAAAAGAAGGGCTGGCGCGTGGCGGCTGCGTCGGATGGAAAAGAGGCTTTGCAGGCCCTGGAATCCGAGTCCTTCGATCTGATCCTGATGGATGTGCAGATGCCTATAATGGGCGGATTCGAGGCCACTGAGGCGATCCGGAAAAAGGAAAACGGGACCGGAGCGCACATCCCTATCGTCGCGATGACGGCCAATGCGATGAAGGGGGAACGGGAGAAATGCCTGGAGGCGGGCATGGACGATTACGTGGCCAAACCCATAAACGCCAAGGAGCTTTACGCGACCATCGAGCGGATGATGGACGGCAGGCCTCAACCTCCCGCAGGTTTGGAACCTGCGGGAGGTTCGGACAACCCGCGGGAGGTTGCTCGACTCGATCTCTCCACCGTCATAGACGCAGTGGATGGGGACAAAGAACTGCTGAAGGAATTGGCGGAGAGCTTTGTAGAGGACAGCACCGGACAACTCGAGGAACTTCGGGAATCGCTCGAACTTGGCGATGCCGAGCAGATCGGGCGGAAAGCGCACCGCCTTAAGGGAGCGGTGGGCAACTTCGGAGCAAAGGCCGCATACAACCTGGCTTATGAACTCGAAACGAGAGCCCGGGAGTCCCGACTGGACGACGCATTCCCTCTTTATGAAAAACTCGAACAGGAGATGAAGCAGGTTAAAGCCTTTTTCGCGGAACCGGGATGGCTCGAAGGGATAATAAGCAATGAGTAATACTTCCCCACCACCCCAAATCAGGAGCGGATGGATACATTCCCTCTCGATCCCACGCTCTGCTCTTCTCGTTCTTCTCGTTCCCACGCTCTGCGTGGGAACGCAAACCCGGACGCTCTGCGTCACCGACTAAAAACACAATGCAAGGAGTCCCAAAGCATGAAAATACTCATCGCCGAAGACGACATGACCTCCCGCCGGATGCTTGAAACGCGGCTGGTCAAATGGGGATACGAAGTGGTCGCAACCAGCGACGGCAACCAGGCGCGGGAGGCGCTTCAAGGCGAAGATGCGCCACAGTTGGCCATTCTGGACTGGATGATGCCCGGTCTGGACGGGGTGGAAGTATGCAGGCGAGTCCGGGAGTTGGAGGGCGAGTCCCACATCTACATCATCCTGCTTACCGCGAAAGATCGCAAAGAGGATCTGGTCGCGGGGTTGGACGCCGGCGCCGACGACTACCTCACCAAGCCCTTCAAACGCGAAGAAATGCGGGCGCGCCTGCAAGTGGGCATCCGCACGGTGGACTTGCAGAACAGGCTGGCCGAGCACATCAAAAGCCTCGAAGACGCCTTGTCTCAGATCAAGCAACTTCAGGGAATGCTGCCCATCTGCGCGTACTGCAAGAAAATCCGAACCGACGACAACTACTGGCAGCAAGTCGAAGGCTATATCATGGAGCATTCGGAAGCCGAATTCAGCCACAGCATCTGTCCGGAGTGTTATGAAAAGTACGTAAAACCGGAGCTTGAGGAACTGGGGCAGCATAGGAAAGCGGCGTAGGGGAAGGCTGGTGAGTGGTGAGTGGTGAGTGGTGAGATTCTGTCGGAAAATAGAATATCACGAAATAACCAGATGGATTTAACTCACTATAAATAAAGAGAGTAATTCCACAAAACGGCTTCAATATATTCTCTGAGACGATGTACCTACTCTAATCCTGCAACCTATTGATGGAAAATGTGTTCGCTGTTTTATCTCCGGCGGTCTGAAGGCTGAATTTCGGCATTTTCCGACAGAACCCGGTGAGGGACTCCTGAATTCAGAATTCATAATAGCTCCTCCCGACTTCTGACTTCTACCAAGAAATACTTCTGTAATCCGCTGCAACGGAAGGAGTTCCAAAATGGTTTTTTGGGCTCCAAGGAACCACATTCATGTTTGTTTCTGAAAGAATTATGCGCGTCCCCCGCCCCCCCCGCATAATGGAAATGCTGACTTCTGGCTACTGCTTTTCACGCTTCAGGCTTTCCGCTTCACAAACTCTGTATTTCAAATCTCACAAAGCAATAAGTAACGCTATGGAAAAACACAAAGTTCTTTTAGTGGACGATGAGATAAATGTCCTGAAGGCATTGCGGAGAACGCTGTTTCGGGAGCCGTATGAGATCTTTACCGCGTCGGGCGGATCCGAGGGGCTGCGGGTCATGGAAATGCATCCCATAGATCTGGTGATCTCCGATCAGATGATGCCGGGCATGACGGGTGTGGCGTTTCTGCAGCAGGTCCGGGAACGCTGGCCGGATACGATCCGGATCATGTTGACCGGGCAAAGCAGTATGGATGCCGCGGTGACCGCGATCAACGAGGGAGAGGTCTATCGCTTCCTGACCAAGCCCATCGAAAACAAGGACCTCCGGATGACTATCCAAAGCGCCCTGCACCACCGGGATCTGATCCGGGAAAATCGGCAATTGATGGAGCGGATAGAGCGGCAGAATACGCAACTTATGGAATGGAACGAGCGTTTAGAGGAACGAGTGCAGGAGCGCACAGAGGAGTTGAAAAAGTCCGAGGAAAAACGCAGGGAGATGGAGTTGGAGCTGCTTCAGCAGGCCAAGCTGGCGGACATCGGGATGCTCGCGTCGGGCATCGCGCATAATCTGAAAAATCCACTGACCGTGCTCAGCGGGCGTCTGCAATTGTTGCAATTTACACGTCCTGAGGAAGCGGAAAAGGCGGGCGTGATGCTTCGTCAAGTGGATACAATGAACAGTATCATTGAAAATATGATGCACAAGAGCCGTCAGGAACAGGAACAGGACGAACAGCTATTGGATTTGAATAAGCTGCTCAGGGATGAGCTCACGTTTTTTCAGGCAAACCTGAAGTTCAAGCATAAGATCGAGAAGGAATACCACTTTGCGAAAAATTTACCCGCTATCCGAGGCGTGTACAGCGATTT
>MVCQ01000115.1 GCA_002059205.1 Candidatus Latescibacteria bacterium 4484_107 | reverse complement strand
CTTCTCAACGCTCGGAGCAATGCCCTGCTTTTCTTTGCGCGCTTTGCGTCTTTGCAGTGCGTTTTGAGTCCGGCCGGAACGAGATTGGAAGGGCCTATCATCGTCCGACGAAGCACTCTCATATTCAAGCAACTCTTTTGGGATCTCTTGGAGAAAACGAGAGGGCGGCGCTTCGTAGCCCGGACTCCCCCATCGGCGGCGCTGCAGCGCGTAGCAGAGATAAAGCCGCTGCCGCGCGCGGGTGATGCCCACGTAGAAAAGCCGCCGCTCCTCCTCGAGGTCGCTTTCTCCGTCGGTGCGGATAATGGGGAAGAGGCCTTCCTCCAGCCCGGTGATAAAGACCACGGGAAATTCGAGTCCCTTGGCGCTGTGCAAGGTCATCAGGGTGACCACGTCCTGTCGCTCGTCCCAGGTATCAATGTCCGTAAACAGAGAGACCTCCGACAGAAAGGCCTCCAAGGAAGCATCCTCGGAGCGTTCGACGAACTCCTCTATCGCCAAGAGGAGCTCCCGAACGTTCTCGACCCGCGTCTGACTTTCATCGCTCCGATCTTTCTGAAGATCCTCGATGTACCCCACCCCGGCTACGATCTCCTGAGCCAATTGGTCCACCGAACGTTCCGTTTTCTGCTCCCGGAAGGCGTTAATGCCCTGGTGGAAGGTTTTGAGCTTCCCGGCCATCGCATTGGAGAGTCCGACGATTTCCTCCGCCCGACTTAGCGCGTCGTACAGGCCGATCTTTTTTTCGATGGCGAAATCCTGCACTTTGAGCATCGTGGCGTCTCCGATGCCCCGCTTGGGCACGTTGACGATGCGCCGGAGACTGAGTGTGTCTCTGGGATTGGCCACGAGTTTGAGATAGGCCAGGACGTCCTTGATCTCCCTGCGTTGATAGAAGCGCAGTCCTCCGATGATGACGTAGGGGATGCCGGCATTCCGGAGCTCGTCCTCCAGGGCTCTGGACTGGGCGTTGGTGCGATAGAGGAGCGCAAAATCGCCGAAGCCCCGGCGCCCTTCCGCGCGTTCTTTTTCGATGGCCGAAAGCGCCTGCCGGGCTTCGTCCCGTTCGTCCACTCCCTGTAAGACGGAGATGGATTTGCCCGCGTCGTTCTCGGTCCACAAATTTTTTTCTTTTCGGGTCCGGTTGTGTTTCACCACCGCGGCGGCGGCTTTCAGGATGGTCTGGGTGGAGCGGTAATTTTGTTCGAGCCGGATCACCTTGGCCTCCGGGTAATCCCGCTCAAAGTTCAGGATATTGGTGATGTCCGCGCCGCGCCATTGGTAGATGGATTGATCGTCGTCTCCCACTACGCATAGATTTCGGCGCCTGGCAGCGAGCAATTTTGTGAGCATATATTGCAGGTGGTTCGTGTCCTGGTATTCGTCCACCAACAGATAGTGAAACCGGTCCTGATACGTTTCCAAAACGCCGGCGTGCTGCTGAAACAGCGCCACCACGTTGACGAGGAGATCATCGAAATCCATCGCATTGCGGGCTCGCATGATCTGCTGGTAGGCGCGATAGATCTTGGCGACGTCCTCGGCGAAGGGGCCGCTTCCACTCGACAGAAACGCTTCTGGATCTACATAGCCATTTTTGGCATAGCTGATGCGGCTTCGGGCCGACTTGGGCGGACACCGATCTTCGGAGATCATCAAATTCGACATGGCCTCCCGAATCACCGTGAGTTGGTCGGAGGTGTCGTAGATGACAAAATCCCGCTCATACCCGATCCAATGCCCTTCGCGGCGCAGGATGCGGGCACTGATGGCGTGAAACGTGCCGATCCACATGGAACGCATCGCACCGCCGAGGAGCTTTTCCACCCGCTCCTTCATCTCGCCGGCCGCCTTATTCGTAAATGTCAGGGCCATGATCCGGGAGGCGGAAACTCCCTTCTCCCGGATGAGATGGGCGATGCGATGCGTGATGACCCGCGTTTTCCCGCTTCCCGCTCCGGACAGGATCAGCAGAGGGCCGTCTGTGCAACGTACTGCATCGAGCTGAACAGGGTTGAGTGCATCGAACATGGAGGAACTCCTTCAAGGCATGCGCACCGCAAAGACGCAAAGAGCGCAAAGTTTAAAGACTATTTACGATTCTTTTTATGCCATGTTTCAAAAGAGGGACATTAAAATTGATCAATATCCCCCATTTCAATTCCGACAACTTCAAATACGTTAAAAGCTGTGCTTCGTGAATGGGTTCGCTCTTTTCAGCCGCCTTTAATTCCAGGATAACCAAGCCTTAACAACGACATCGAGGCGATACCCACAATCCAGATTTGCCCCTTTGTAAGACAGCGCAAGGGGTTTTTGCCGTTCAAAAGCAAGCCTTCGAATAGCCAATTCCCGGCAAAGGCACTCTTCGTAGGCCGATTCCAGCAAACCCGGTCCCAGCCTGCGATGCACCTCAATTGCCGCCCCAATGATTTCCTTCGATAAACGATCTTCCTCTTTGATCATTTCCGGTCTCCCTTTGCGCTCTTTGCGTCTTTGCGGTGAAATTTTCTTGTTTTGATTCGATTCTTCGCGTTGATGTGCGCCCGGAGGGATTTGCTGAAGATATGGGTGCCGTCGCCCCGCGAGACGAAGTAGAGGTAGCCCTCGTCGGCGGGATAGAGCGCGGCCTGAAGCGCGGCCCGCCCTGGGTTTCCGATGGGACCGGGAGGGAGCCCGCGATGCAGATAGGTATTGTACGGGGAATCTATTTTGAGATCGCGGTTGCGCAGACGGGCTTTGCGGCGACCGAGCGCATATTGAACTGTGGCGCAGGATTCGAGGGCGCGCCCGAGGCGAAGGCGACGTTGGAAGATGCCTGCGATGATGGGGCGTTCCCGGGGCGCCTGAGCTTCCTCCTCGACGAGGGAGGCCAGGATTACGGCTTGGTGCACGCTAAATCCTAAGTCGCGCGCGCGCTGTCGGAGGGAGTCGCTGAAGACCTCCCAAAAATGCGCGGTCATCGTCTTCAAAATGGCGCGCTCGTCCATGCGATAGAAAAGATTGTACGTGTCCGGGAAAAGGTACCCTTCGAGCGTGGAAGCCTGCACGCCAAGCTCGTGACAGAACGCAGAATCACGGGCCAGGGCCACGAACCGGACGGAGTCCGTGGCGACCTCCCGGCGAAGGATGCCCGCAATCTCCCGGAGGGTACGTCCCTCCGGAATGGTGACGTTCTTGGTGACGGCTCCGCCCTTTGTCAGTCGCCACATCGTCCGATACGTAGTGTTAAGACCATTCAGACGGTATTCCCCGGCCTCCAATCTGCTCTCGATTCCGGAGAGTCTGGCCATCAGCGCGAATAATCGAATGCTTCGGATCAGTCCCCGATCCCGAAGCAACTGGCCGATCTGACGGACCGTCATTTCGCGCTGAATTACGATCTTCTGCGAATCAGCCAGGCCAGTCGGTCGGTTCAGGAAAAATGCGGTCGCACTGACAGAGAGCGCGCAAAGAAGGATAAAGCATAAAGGATAAAGGATAAAGGATAAATGGGCGGCGGCGGCTTTTTCCTTCCTCCTTTTTTCTTTCTCCTTACCTTTCTCCGCGTTTTCTGCGGTGTCTTGTCTGACTCGAATGAGGAATGCGGCCAAGCGAAAAGGGCTCACGAGCACATGGAAGAGGATGGTGAAGAGGATCAGAATATAGGTGGAGTATAGGAGGTACGCGAACGAACCGACAAAGAGGGCGGTCTTTCGGAGCCGATATACTGTATTTTTTTTCGAGGAGGTCATCATTGAAGGGCTGTTTGATTGGGGATTTCGGTTTTCGGATTGATAGAGCGACATTCGCAATTCGTACTTGTTCATTACTAATCACTTATTACGCTGAGATATTCCTGGAGCATCATGGTCGCGGCGATGCGATCCACGTCGCGTTTTCTGCCTTTGGTCTTGAGGCCCATCTCGTGCATGGTCCGCATAGCAGCCCGGCTGGTCCAGCGTTCGTCCCAGAAGCGGACCGGGATCCCGGTTTTTTGGGAGAGTTGCTCCCCAAAGGCGCGGACGGCCTCGGTCTGTTTGCCAGAGGTGCCGTCCATATTTTGGGGCAGCCCGATGAGGAGCGTGCCGATCTCGGATTGGGCCGCAATCTCAGCGATCCGTTCGACGGCCTGATTCGCGGAGCGCACCAGGAGGGTATCCAATCCCTGAGCGGTGATGCCGAGGAGATCGCTCAGGGCCAGGCCGATGCGTCGGGTTCCGTAGTCTATGGAAAGAATACGTTTCAAAAGGGATGCCTTTTTGGTGATTGGTGATTGGTGATTGGTGATTGGTGATTGGTGATTGGTGATTGGTGATTGGTGATTGGTGATTGGTGAGGCAGTTTGTGTTTATACGTCTGCATGGAAATATGAAATATACAATATAGCCTCGCTTTTGTCAACTGAAACTTCGACCACCCCTTTTGATGAGATTTTTCTATCCAATTTGTGTTCCGTATTGCACTTAGCGCCCTTCAGACGGGCATTTGCAAGCCGCTTTGCAGCGTGCGGACCTCCGGGATCTGTCAGGAAGGGCAAAAATGGTAATTCCAATGCGAGCGAATTATCCGCCCAAAAAAATTGGAACGGCCGCAGAAATGAATGTGCTGAATTTCAGAGAATGCTCGTAACCCTGCGTTTTTTTATGGGAAATTCTTCAGAATTTTATGAGTTGAGCAAAGAATCTGAACGGATGCTGAGCAGTTCTCTCAGAGCGATCAGTCCCAAAGAGCTTTGTGCCTCTGTGCCTGCGTCGTTACAAAACCGGCTCGAACAGAATCTGTTTGGAACCGTTTGAATCCACAGGATACGCAACGGAACATTTGGTACGAAAATTGCGGTAGCATGGTTTCACAAGAAGAAATGTGCTATAAAACCAACGTACGGGGTTGAAAATGCAAGATCGGGATGAGCCGTCGTCTCACGTTCCATGTTTTACGTTTCACGCACCACGTCTGTTTCCTGCCTGGAAGCAAGGCCCTTATGTCGAGAAGCTCCGCATAGAAAACTGGTGCAGAAAATTTTTCCGATGAAGCGGAAAAAAGAGTTGCAGTTGGTCTCGTTCAAACTCGGAGAAAAAGAGTTCGGGGGATATTCTGCGGATCAAAGTGTTCAACAGGATGGCAGAAACTACGCGGATGCCGGAATCTCCCGTCTTTGCAGAGAGCGTACTCCATGTTCGGGATAAGCTGATTGCTCTCGTGGTTATCCGAAAACGCATCGGGCTGCCGGAGCGCGCGCACGGCAAGGATACCTGGATTATTATTGTGAGTTGAAGGATCAATGGATGGGGTGAATGCGGGGTCACTGGCGAGCATCCCTGACCTCCGGTCATGGTGACCCAGGATGGGCGAGGAAAACATCACCCGATCGGAAAGTTGGCGGACCGATTGTTGATCCTGTTGCATCTGGACAAGGTGCCCACAGAGGAACAGGTGGCTTTTGAGAACACGGCGTGATTTTGAGGCGCCCGGTCGGAGGATAAGTCCTTGGACAAAAACGTTTTCTTTTACTCACCGCAGAGACGCAGAACCCGCAGAGGGAAGAAGGTGAGAAGTCGATTCTTTTTCTATCGGACTGAATCGACCAAGTGAGACGGTGAGGCCCCCACTTTCACACTTTCACATGGCGTTTTTCTGCGTCCTCCGCATCGCTGCGGGAAATTGTAGTTTACCTACTCAGTACACGTAAGGAGGGAAGTATGAATCCGAACATTAAAGATATTATCACAGGAT
>MVCQ01000114.1 GCA_002059205.1 Candidatus Latescibacteria bacterium 4484_107 | reverse complement strand
GCACCCGGGACGCAAGCCGTCGCCCAGACTCAAAGTCATATCGTAATGGAGGGCCAGTTCAAGCAACCGATCGTACTGTTCGTACAGCGGATTTTCGCGCTCGTTGGCCAGCATCCAGGCCGCAATGAAGGCTCCTCCCCGGCTCACGATGTCCATCAGGCGTCCCTGCTTTTTCAATTGCTCCACAGCGCCCCACGTCACGCCGCAATGCACGGTGACGAAATCCACGCCTTGCTCCCCATGACGCGCAATGGTCTCAAACAAAAGCTCCGGATCCATCCGAATAAGACCATCTCCCTCCTCCCTGGAGCGTTTTGCGGCCTCGTAGATGGGCACGGTCCCAAGCGGCACGGAGCAATGCGCGCGAATCGCCTTTCGGATCGCGGTCAGATCGCCGCCCGTGCTCAGATCCATCACCGTATCCGCCCGTGCATCCAAAGCCGCCTGCAATTTTTTGAGTTCCTCCTCTCGAGAAGGATAATCCGGAGAAGTGCCCAAATTGGCATTCACCTTGACTTTCAGCCCTTTTCCAATGCCGCACGGCTTCTCCAGTTCGGAGTGGATATTGGCCGGAATCACCACCCTTCCGGTGGCCACGAGCTGTAACAACTCGTCTTCAGATAGGCCTTCCTCTTTTGCGATTTGCTTGAGCTGAGGCGTGATCGTACCGTGTTTTGCTGCTTCACATTGTGTCATGATTTTCTCACATCCTTTTTTCAAAATAGGGATCAAGGGTCAGGGGGCACGTTTCACGGTTCACGGTTTTTCCCTCTGAAGCTCCTGCCCAGTGAAAAAGTCGGTAGATTAAACAACAGGGCTATATCGCCGCTGCGCCAGAACAGGACCAGACACGTGACGCCGAACAGCGCCCCCCCGAGGATAAGCTGCGCCCAATAAGCGACCGGCGCCACATAAGCAATCAGACTGACCGCACCGGCAAACAGACTCAAGCTCAGGACTTTCATAAGATGCCGCCAGGGGAAAATATCACGAACCCGCAGGCTCAACTTCGTCCGGATCACCCGGGTGAGCACGATCACCTGAACATACGTGGCGATCACAGTGGCTATGGCCGGCCCCGGCATCCCCCACCAACGCACGAAGGTCAGACTGAGCGCCGTGTTGATGCCCATCTCTATCAAGGCAATGCGAAACACGAGATTGGGATAGCCGATGACGGAGAGCACCATGTTATATGCGGTGATGCGCAGAGGCAGTTTGAGCAGGTAGATACGGAAAATAAGCGAAGAAGCACGATAGGGCGCTCCATATATGGAGACGTAGAGTTCCACCGCCCAGATCATCAGAAAAATCCACATCGGCAAGAGCAGCAAACTGGTTTTGCTGATGGCCCGCTGCCATACCCTGGAAATTTTTTGCACCTGCCCCTCGTGGTGCATCCGGCTGATCTCAGGAACGAGCACGTTGTTGATCGCACTCAGCACCATCGCCACGAAGGGAACTTCCATCGCGCCGTACACGTAAATGGCGTACGTAGCGGAGCCAAAATACCCCGAGATGATGTTCTTGTCGAGATAGATCGAGAGATAGCCCACGGCCGCCGTCAGCCCCAATGGCGCCGCGTATGCAAGTTGTGTTTTGATCTTTTCCCATTGGGGTAACGTCCAGGTCAGCCGGAACTCCCTTTTTTCCGAAGCCAGCACTCCAAGCACAAATACCCATTTGACGAGCGCGAGGGCAGTCACGCACTTGAACACGGTGATCAGCGCGGCCCCGAGGTAAATAGGAACGACTGTCGCGCAGAAGAAAAGCACCGCCTCCGAGGCCATCACCGCGGCCTGCCAGCGATGACGGTTCATTACAATGAACAACGTATCGAAAAAACCGGCGGCCACCATCGCAAAGCCGTACACGGCAAACCAACGAAAATGAGGGATTAATTGGGGCGTCCCGTATAGCTTTCCCGCATAGGGTGCCATGCAAAACAGGAAGACGAAGAAGACGCCTCCTAAGATCTGCAAAAGCAACAGACTCTGCCGCACAAACGCGCCGCGCTGGTCGTAATCAGAACGGGGATAAAAATAGTAGATGGACTGCGGAATGCCGAACAGAAAAATCGGGAAAAAGGTATTGAACAGCAGCCACACCTGCTGATATTCCCCGTTCAACGCCACCCGCTCCGCGAAAATGCGCGCAACCGTCAGGTTGACGAGAAATCGCATGCCCGCGTTGACAAAACGTCCGCTTGTTACGAACGCGGATTTTTTGGTCAGACTGTCGGAGTGGGGCATGGTTTTGTCCTATATCACTAACGATTTCCAAAGTCTTCGAGACTTTGGAAATTTCCACCTCACTGCAAAATCTCCGCGCAGGAACGAAAAGGGGACGGCCTCATTCCTTTGCTCAGCACAGCTCCTCAGCTATGGAGGTTCAAAGCCACGGAATCCAGGTAAGTCGTTTGCGCATCGGATGCACGCTCAACTTCGTGAATAGGTAGGCTAATACGGACGAACGACCATGAGCGTGGGAATCATGCGAAAGTGGCGGTTATTCCTGCTATGAAGCGTCAGCCCATCCTCCAGAGCCGTTGCCGCAATCAGCGCATCGGGGATAAGCAGTCCATGACTGAGGAAGAAAGACTCCATCAATTCATAGGCGGTCTGGGACGCAGCAGCGCTGACAGGCAAAACGGTGACTTGTTGAAGGAACTGTTGTACCCGTGCCAGCTCTACCTTGTTGCGACAGCCTGCGACTAACTCCATAGCGGAGATGATACTGACGTGGACACCCGCACCGACCTGTTGCGCAGTCAGAAACGCGACGGCATCCTCCACACCTCGTGTAGCGTCAATAAGGATATCCGTATCCGTTAATCCTGCCGCGTTGCTCGCTGTTGCCATTGTTCCCGCTCCTTTCGCACCCATCCTGCACTATCCCGCATGTCCTCGCGGTCTGCCCACATTCCGAAGAACGGCAGGGCAGCGAAGTGCGCACTCGCGTCGGGCACACATGTCGCCCTCAAAGGCATGGCCTGATTACCTCCCGTTATCAGGTCTATGCGTACCATCACTTCCATCCCTTCGGGGAAAGGAAGTGGTTGAGGAAACACGATGCTCCCATTTTGGACTTTACCGCGTTCGATTTGCGCCATGGGTTATCCCTCCTCATTTCGTATTTTTCCGAGTGCTTCGCCCCGCCTTCAATCACATCTCACATTTCTGGTGCTCGTTCCCGCGCGCGAGCGTCAGGAAGGTGCTGAACGACACTCCATTTGCCGGGCTCATGCGTCAACCCCGTTCCTTCTCCGAATGCACCCTCCAAAGGCGGTCCGCGGGGCTACGATCCGCAGGATCCGTGCTTGCTCAAAATATAGACGTAAACCAATCAAAAGTCAACAAAAATCCCAGCTGTTTTCATCATGCCTCACCACCCGATCGCGGCCAATCAGCGCGAAAACCGGAAATGTGTCCTGTGAGGGAGTATAAAAATATCCCGACGCTTTGTCAGTAAGAAGCACTTGACCTGTCAAGCAGGAATAATCTTGACCTGTCAAGTAAGAAGCACTTGACCTGTCAAGTAAGAAAAGCCTTGACAAAGAAAGGAGCGGAGTCTATATTTGGTAAGCTGTGCGAGGCAATAGAGCGGGTCAGCGAGGGGTTAAAAAAGTCTTGCTGCGAGCGAAGACAAGGAAGGGCTTCCTTTCCTCCGCGAACCCGGCGGCCCTCGCGCCAAAATGGTAACGGGAAAGGGTCACGCTAAGACCTCATTGGAAATAAGGAGACAAGCCCCCATGAGCCAGATATTCGGTCCGGTGCCGTCGCGCCGATTGGGATTCTCACTCGGTGTGGATGTAGTCCCTCTCAAGACGTGCACGTACAATTGCATTTACTGCCAGTTGGAGCGCACCACGAAAAAAACGCTTCGGAGAGCGGAATACGTTACGGCGGAAGTCATTCTCGAGGAGTTGCGGCATGTGCTCTCCCTCGGCCAACAGATAGATTACATCACGTTTTCGGGTTCCGGCGAACCCACCTTAAACGCCAAAATCGGGGAGATGATTCGAAAGATCAAGGAGATGACTTGCATCCCCGTGGCGGTATTGACCAACGGAAGCCTGCTTTATGAGCGGGAGGTTCGGGAGGCGCTCTCCGCCGCCGATCTGGTGATTCCTTCGTTGGACGCCGTATCGGACGAGGCTTTTCAGCGGGTCAATCGTCCCCATGGCCGCCTGAAAATCGGGACGATTCTAAAGGGGTTGAGGATCTTTCGGGAAATCTTTTCGGGACAGCTCTGGCTGGAAATTATGTTCGTGAAGGGGATCAACGATGCGTCTGAGGAGATCGAGCGGATGCGGGGGGTGATCGGGGAACTGCGCCCGGAAAAGATTCAACTCAACACGGTGATCCGTCCTCCGGCGGAGGTGTTTGCTCAGCCGCTAACCGAAGAAGAACTGAGTGGGATCCGGGAACAATTGGGCGGAAACGCCGAGATTATCGCGTCGTTTAAGCGCAAGGATCAGTCCGCGTACAAAGCGGATGTGGAAGAAGCGGTACTCACCTTGCTCCGGCGGCGCCCCGTCACCCTGAGCGACATTTCCGAAGCCCTGGGTGTGCACCGAAACGAGGTCGTCAAATATCTCGAAGTCCTGGAACACGACGGAAAGATCGCTTCGAAAATTTTCGGGGGGAAACGGTATTATCAGTCGGCGTGAAGCGCAAAGAACTTCAGGTAGAGGCAAAGGCAAAAAGCTTCTCTACCGTCTGTCTCTACCTTCACTTCTATCTGCATTTAAGATGAGAAAAATCCTCTTACTCGCCCTCTTCCTGATGCTGGGAGTGGGTGTCCTCGTTCTCTATTTCGGAGTGCGCATGTGGGGTCGTGCGTCCCAACCCACGGCTTCCTGTGGGGGTTATAGGGATTCAGAGGCATGTAGAAGCTGTCATCCCAAGACATACCTCAACTTTATGAAGACCGGCCATGCCCAGATCGTCCACAAAGTGGAAAAAGGGAGGCCGCCGAAGTGGCCCTTTTCCTCTGTGCCAGTTCCTCCGGAGGGCTATATCTGGGAGGATATATCGTACGTCTTGGGAGGATACGGCTGGAAAGCCCGGTTCGTGGATCGCAAGGGGTATCTCGTCACCGGGAAGAAGGCTCAGTACAACCTGGCCACAAAAGAGTGGGTCGCCTATTATTCTGAGCAGAAAGCCGGGACCAAACCTTACGACAGTGACTGTGCCCAATGCCATACGACGGGATGGCGGGCATCGGGCGAGAGCGGCGGCGTGCATCAGGATGGATTGGAGGGCATAGCGGGCGTTTGGACCCTGGCCGGAATTCAGTGTGAACGGTGCCACGGCGAGGGGGGGGCCATATTGCAAACGGAGGAGACAAAAGTAAAATCAAGAAAAATCCTTCCGCCGAGCTATGCGGCCAATGTCATTACTTAGACGGCCGCCCCCGGATCGAGGCCCGTGGGGGACTGATCCGGAGCGACCAATACGACGAATTGAGAAATTCTCCCCACGGGATGCTGGCGTGCGTGGTGTGTCACGATCCGCACAAAAGCACCCGATACCATTTAGGCGGTGTGAAGACGCCCACCTGTACCCCTTGTCACGCCGATCAGACGATCCGCATCTCCAAAATGGCCGATCTGAGGTGTATAAGCTGTCACATGCCCTTGGCCGCCAAATCTGCCGTTGCGACGGGGCCCGGAGGTCTCTTGGGAGATATGCACAGCCACATGTTCAAATTGAA
>MVCQ01000113.1 GCA_002059205.1 Candidatus Latescibacteria bacterium 4484_107 | reverse complement strand
TCCCCGCGGCGGCTTATCTGAGTGCGGGCACGCTCTATCTGTTCATTTGGAGAAAAGAGCAAAACAGGCTCTATTTGCTGCTTGCCGGCGCGTTGATCGGGCTGTCAGGCGGCATCCGGGCCGATGCGCTCTTTTTTGCGCTGGTGAGCCTCGCGGTGGCTGCGCTGTGGACGGTTTCGAAAAAGAAGCATTTCAAAGACATCGCCTTCTACGCGCTCTTCGTTCTTGTGCTCAGCCTCTCCTGGCAGCTCTATCTCAGGGTGAATTTACACGTTTCCTCGGAACAGGCCTTTGATGTGAGTCAGTTGAGCGATATGAGCCGGCTGAAGAAGATGCTTCGTTTTGCGTGGCTTGTGGCTTTCCCCTCCGGGTATCACGGCTGGACGTTTTACATCTTTGCCGCCGCCCTGTTGATTAATCTGTTTACCCGTGCGAAGGAACTTCGGCCCCTGCTCCTGCTCATCGGACTCTACATCGCCTCCATTCTCGTGATCTACGATGCGGCCAACTTTGATGTGATGAGAAACATGATGATGCATTCCTTCAAGCGCATGCTGTTTTATTTTCTCCCGCTCGTGCTTTATTACTCCGCGATGACGAGAGGCGTGGATGCGTGCTTTCGAAAAGTTATGGCCTTTCAAAACCGTGGGTGAGTAGTGAATGGTAAATGGTGAGTGGTGGTCCAGTCGCCGTTTATGAGTCGCCAATGGACACTAATCCGTCTAAGTTTATGCAGGTATAGATGTATAGGGAATATAAAATATCCATCGTCATCCCGGCGCACAACGAAGAAGAGGGGCTGCCCCGGGTGCTGGAGACCCTCCCCGACTATATAGACGAAGTGATCGTGGTGGATTCGTTTTCTTCGGATCGCACTGGAGAGATCGCCCGCGAGATGGGTGCGCAGGTCGTCCGGGAGGATCGAGTGGGTTACGGACGGGCCTACAAAACCGGGTTCCGGGCGGTTCGCGGAGATTTCGTCGTGACGTGCGATGCGGACGGGACGTATCCGGTGCATCAGATTGCGGAGCTTCTGGATCGTGCGATCGGGGACGATCTGGATTTCCTGTCCGGAAGCCGGTTTCCGCTCTTCGACCAAAGTGCGATGCGGCGGGTCAACCATGTGGGCAACCGCTTGATGACGCTCGCGTTCAACCTTATCTATCTGAGGTGGGTCCGGGACATTCTCTCCGGGATGTGGGTTATCCGCACCGCGATCCTCCCGAAACTGCATCTGATCAGCGACGGCTGGAATTTTTCGGAAGAGATCAAGATCGAGGCGATGCTGCATCCTTCGATCCGTTTTGCGGAGCATCGCATCGAATACAGCGAGCGCATCGGCGAGACCAAGCTGCTTCCGTTTAAGGTCGGTGTGGAGAACCTGATCTTTCTTCTGAAAAAGCGGGGGTTGACCCTGTTTCGTCGGTGCCGAAGTTGAGAGGATATGCCACTGCGGAGAAAATTCCCGCCACTCATCACTCACCACTCACCACTCACCACTCACCAGATCTCAAGTTTTGGAGCCCCGAAGATGTCCAAATCCTCAAAGCGAAAACAGATTCAAAGCAAGCGGCAGATGAAGTCTCCAACTCCAAAGGGCAAGCCGCTGCCCGCTTTCCTCACGAAACACAGCGCGCTCATTCTCTATGTCGGCTTGTTGTTCCTGCTCCTGATCGTCTTTTTTCATCAGGCCATATTCTCCGGCAAAATCTTCGTGCCACCGGATTACGTGGCTACGCGCTGTTTCGATACCTATCGGGCAGAGGCGAAAAGCGAGGGGGTGTTTCCCCTCTGGATTCCCTATATCTTCAGCGGGATGCCCAGCTTCGGCAGTCTGATCGTAGGAGGAAGTATCCCCTACGATGGGGTGCATAAAATCTGGATCGGAGCTCAGAAACTCCTGTTCAATGGGATCCTGCGACTGCCGGCTCTGTTCTGGCGCGGTCTCCGAGGATATCTTCTCTTCGGGCTGTTCACCTTTCTGTTTTTGCGGCACAAAGGTTTTGGAGATTTTGCGGCCTTTTTTGCGGCGGTCTCCGCGATTTTTTCCACCCACGTCATCGCCTGGGTGATGTTCAGCCACAACACCAAGACCATCAGCCTGATGTGGCTTCCGTTGATGTTGTGGCTCGTAGAAAAAATATTGAAAAGCCGAAAGCTTCTGTACGTTGTGCTGTTGGGGATGGTATGCTCTTTCCAGTTTATGCCCTCCCATTATCAGATCATCTATTATACCTATATGACCGCCGGGATCTATTTTTTGTGCATCGCTGTAGGTAAAGTCCGGGACGAAAGGCAATATGGCAACGTCGTTCGCGCGTTGGCGGTTATCGCGGTGGCGATCCTGCTCGGCATCGCGTTGAGGGCGTGGTCGAATTTCTCCGTGTATGAATATTCAAAATACTCCATTCGGGGAGGAACGGCTCCTTTGGGCGGCGGAACCAGTGGGCTCAGTTACGACTATGCCACGAGCTGGTCGTTTCATCCAGCGGAGATGATCGAGCTGATCGTGCCCTCGTTTTTCGGATTCGGCGGGCAAAGCTATTGGGGGTATATGCCCTTTACCGACTTCCCGATATACGTGGGATTGGTTCCGCTGCTTTTGGCCGGCATCGCAGTGGCGTATGGCCGAAAAGAGAAGCTCTTTTGGTTTGCCGCGATTCTAAGCCTTTTTTCCCTGTTGCTCTCGTTCGGACGCTATTTTCCCTTGTTGTATGGCCCGATGTTCCGCTGGCTGCCCTTCTTTGACAAGTTCCGCGTGCCCAGCATGGTGCTCTGTCTGTTCTCGTTCTCCGTAGCTCTTTTGGCAGGTTTGGGGATCAAAACGCTTCTGACCATGCCGCAGCCCCAAAGGAAATCCCTTACCCGCCTTGCCGTGAGGGGGATGATCGCACTCGGAGTCCTTTTTGTGCTGATGGTGATCGCGCGGGACTGGTTGGAGGGCATCTACAGCGCCATGATCGCCCAGCGCGGGAGGAGTATCCCCGCGCTTCAGGTTGGCCGCATTTTCAATCCCGCGTGGAAAGACGCGCTTAGAGGATCGGCGATCCTGTTTGCGACGCTGGGGGGCATCTTCCTGCTGCTGAAGGGAAAGCTCTCCGTGCGGCTTTTTCAATGGGGACTGCTCGCGATCCTGCTAATGGATCTGTGGTCGGTGGACCATAAACCTATGCACTACAGGGAACAGGTGGCTGCGACGAATATTTTCAGGAAGCCGGATTACGTGCGATTTCTGGAAAAGGATCGGTCCAAGTTCCGCATCCTGCCGCTTGGCGGACAGGGCGCCCCCTCTCCCAACTGGTACGCCTATTTCCGGCTGGAAAGTGTGTATGGGTATCATCCGGCGAAATTGCGGGTCTATCAGGATATGATAGAAGGGATGGGGATCGGGCATCCTTCTTTTCTGAAGCTGCTCAACGTGAAGTATATCCTGTCCCCGAAGCCGATCTCGGCAGGCCCGAATTTCCAACTCGTATTCGATGGAACGCAGAAGGTCTATCTGAACCGCAACATGCTGCCGAGAGCCTTCTTCGCGGATTCGTACGAACTCGTGGAGGATGGAAATCTGGTTTTGGAAAAGCTCAAAGCGGGTGATTTCGATCCCCGCAAAGTGGCTTTCCTCAAGGAGCCGCCGGATGCGAAGATCGTGCCCGCTTCGGGGTCCGAAGTGACGATCACGGAGTATGGCATCCAGCACCTCACAATGGACGTGGAGGCCGTCGGAGAAAATCTGTTGGTGCTGAGCGAGGTTTATTATCCCGCGGGATGGAAGGCCTTCGTGGACGACGCGCCCACCAAGATTTATAGAACAAACTACGCCTTGCGTTCGGTCGTGGTTCCGCCGGGCAGGCATACCGTGCGGTTTGAATTCGCGCCGAAGAGTTTTAAGCTGGGCGTGGCGATTACAGCCGTTGCGCATGCGCTGACCTTGGGCGTGTTGCTGGTTTATCTGATCGCTTATCTGAGGCGAAGATATGCTAAAGGAGAACGATAGAGCGCTCACACGACGGGTCTTGGGACTTCGTTTACCCCTTGCGGAGCGCGCGCCGCACTCACCACTCACTGTTCACCACTTACTAATCACGACTCACGACTCACGAGTTACCAATCTCCAGAGAGCATCCCTATGCCAGAGACCGACCTGAGCATTTCCGTCTTCTTCCCCTGTTACAACGACAAGGGGACGATAGCAAGTATGGTGATCGAAAGCATTCTGACCTTACGTCCCCTCACGGAGGATTTTGAGGTCATCGTGATTGACGACGGGAGCAGCGACACCAGCCGCGAGATACTAAAAGAACTCCAGCGCGTCTATCCTCAGGTGAACTTAGTGTTTCACGAGCAGAACAGAGGATACGGAGGCGCGCTGAAAAGCGGCTTTGCCACCGCGAAACACGAGTGGATTTTTTACACCGACGGCGACGGACAGTATAACGTACGGGAGCTTCCCGAATTGCTGGAGAAGATGGCCGACGGGATAGACGTGGTCAATGGATTTAAGATCAAAAGATCGGACCCGTTGCATCGGATCGTTATCGGAAAGATCTATCATCATATTACCAAACGGGTCTTCGGCCTGCCCATTCGGGACGTGGATTGCGATTTCCGCCTGATGCGGCGCGCCATTTTCGATCAAATCGAACTGGAATCGAACAGTGGCGTGATCTGCGTGGAGATGATCAAGAAAATCCACGAGGCGGGTTTTCGGTTTGCCGAGGTTCCGGTGCACCATTATTTCAGAACCAGCGGGAAATCCCAGTTTTTCAATTTCAGGCGGATTTTCAAAGTGGCGCGAGGACTTCTCTCGTTGTGGTGGAAGTTGGTGGTTAAAAGAAAGCGATCAGTTATCAGCCGTCAGCGATCAGCCAAATGCTGAACACCGAACACCGATAGTTGATCGTTGATCGCTATAAGGGGAGTATGTTTTGAGAGGCTTCAGGTCCATGAAAGTGTGGGAGAAAAGTCATCAATTAACTCTGGAGGTGTACAAGATCACCAAGATGTTTCCAAGGGATGAACGGTTCGGGTTGACAAGCCAGACCCGACGCGCGAGCGCTTCCATCCCTGCTAACATTGCAGAGGGATGTGGGCGAAGGGGAGCCAAAGAGTTTGCTCGTTTCCTTCAAATTGCGATGGGGTTCGGCGAGTGAGTTGGAATATCATTTTTTACTCGCACGAGATCTTGACTTCCTAAACGATTCTGATTACGAAAGACTCGCGGAAAAGGTAACCGAAATAAAGCGTATGCTCACCTCGTTCATCCAAAAGCTGACCACTGACCACTGATAGCTGAGAAAAGGACAAACCCATGGACCCGCACCAATCTCTATTCAGAAACGCCTTTGAAGATAAAAACGTCCTCATCACAGGGGGATTGGGATTTATCGGGAGCAATCTCGCGCATCGGCTCGTTCCCCTCGGAGCGCACATTACGTTGGTGGATTCCCTGATTCCCGACTATGGCGGCAATATGTTTAACATCGAGGGGATCGAGAAGGACGTCCGGGTCAATATCGCCGATGTGCGGGACGAGCATAGTATGAATTACCTGGTTCGAAATCAACATTATCTTTTCAATCTCGCGGGTCAGGTGAGTCATCTCGATAGTATGATAGATCCGTACACGGATCTGGAGATCAATTGCCGGAGTCAGTTGTCCATCCTGGAGGCCTGCCGAAAAAACAATCGCGCGGTGAAGATCGTGTATTCCGGGACCCGGCAG
>MVCQ01000112.1 GCA_002059205.1 Candidatus Latescibacteria bacterium 4484_107 | reverse complement strand
CTCGTGGTGGATCTGGTGGAGAATATAGATCGCTTCATTGATTGGAAGCTCCCGGTCGGGAGCGTGCTGTGGTATTACGTGTATTACGTGCCCTATATTCTCATGCTGATGCTTCCCGTCGCGATGCTTTTGGCTACGCTTTTCTCGGTGGGCGATCTGGCTAAATACAACGAGTTGGTGGCGATGAAGGCTTCGGGGCTGAGCTTATACCGTATTCTCTGGCCGCTTTTTCGCGTGGCTTTTCTGATCAGCGTCTTCGCCCTGATCTTCGGCGAAACGGTGGTTCCGGAGGCGAATCAGCGGAGGATCGAGATCAAGTATTCCGGCAAGAGGAAGCCCAAAGGAGCGAACCGCCGGTACGTGTTCCTGCACGAGAGCAAAGAACGGATCGTCTTTGCGGATCGATACTTGGCGGAGAAGCATCTGGCGAAGGGCGTGTCCATCCAGACCTATCGGGAGGAAGCACTGATCCGAAGAGCGGATGCGGATACGATGCAGTGGCGCCAAGGACACTGGATAATGCGCGGGGCCGTGCTCCGGGAGTTTAGCGACGACCACGAAAAGATCACGCGTTACGAGGAGTGGGATCCCGGACTTCGTTTGAATCCCAGAGACTTTTCGACAGAACAGAAGGATCCGGAGCGTATGGGATATTTTGAGCTGGCCAGGCATATCCGGCGCGTGCAGCGGATCGGGGGACAGGCCTCCCGGTGGCTGGTGGATCTGTATATGAAAATCTCGTTCCCTTTTGCCAATTTTGTCATCGTACTCTTCGGTGCGCCGCTGGCTTCCGGACGGAAGCGAACCGGAAAGGCGCTCGGCTTCGGACTGAGTCTGTTGATCTGTTTCATCTATTACGGATTCATCAAGGCCGGGCAAGTCCTGGGCCGCGAAGCGATGCTTCCCCCGCTGTTGGCAGCGTGGATCGGTAACGCGATCTTCGGTGCGATGGGGATCTTCTTTTTGGTGAAGGCACGCAAATAGAGGAAAAAAAGCTTGCGTGGAGAATGGAAATACCTTATCTTAGTGGCGTATTTTGGATTGCTCTAAGTTCCGCGTTAAGGCCTCCGGTTCACCTCATTCTCTTTTCAATGCTGGATCACTCTGTGTGAAAGGTGCGTTTAACTTCCCACTTCATCCCTTTCGTCTCTTGTTTCCGCCCCCCCTGGGATTTCCCGCGCAACACACCATCCCTATCGTGTATATTCTTCCTGAGTGTTCCGTGAATAAAATCACAGATCGCTGCATAACCCCCCTGTGCCTTCTCCAACACTTTTTACTCCTTTCCCGAAAATCAGAAATCCATGCTTAGTGATGAACGATCAGACATGCATTCCTATTCCCCATCCCCAGCTCATCGAAGGAGGTAGATCATCATGGACATTGCGGAATTGAAAGCCCGGAACATTGTAGAATTGTCCAAGTTAGCTCAGGAATTAAAGATCTCCGGGTACAGCAGTTTGAGAAAACAAGAGCTGATCTTCGAGATCTTAAAGGCTCAGACCGAGCAGGTGGGATTGATCTTCGGCGAAGGGGTCCTGGAGATTATTCGCAACGAAGACAAGGGATTCGGTTTTTTGCGCTCTCCGGAATATAATTATCTCCAGGGACCGGATGACATTTACGTGGCGCCGGCCCAGATCAGGCGGTTCGATCTGAGAACGGGAGACACCATTTCCGGACAGATTCGCCCTCCCAAAGACAACGAACGTTTTTTTGCGCTGCTGAAAGTCAAGGCGGTCAATTTCGAGACTCCGGAGATGGCCAAACAGAAGATTCTCTTCGACAATCTGACCCCCCTGTACGCCGACGAGAAGTTCAATCTGGAATTCGAGAACGAGTTGTCCACGCGCATTATGGACCTGTTGTGCCCCGTGGGGAAAGGACAGCGGGGCCTGATCGCGGCGCCTCCCCGAACCGGGAAGACGATTCTGCTTCAAAAGCTCGCCAACAGCATCACGCAAAATCATCCGGAGGTGAAACTGATCGTGCTGCTGATCGACGAGCGACCGGAAGAGGTCACGGATATGGAGCGTTCCGTGAAGGGCGAGGTGATCAGTTCCACGTTCGACGAGTCGCCGGACCGGCATGTGCAGGTCGCGGAGATGGTATTGGAGAAGGCGAAGCGGCTGGTGGAGCATCAGCACGATGTGGTGATTCTCTTGGATAGCATCACCCGGTTGGCGCGGGCGAACAATGCGGTGATGCCGCACAGCGGCCGAGTGCTCTCCGGCGGCGTGGACGCCAACGCGCTTCAATGGCCCAAGCGGTTTTTCGGAGCCGCGCGGAACATCGAGGAAGGGGGCAGCCTGACCATTATGGCGACCGCACTCGTTGAAACAGGCAGCCGGATGGACGAGGTGATTTTCGAGGAGTTCAAGGGCACGGGGAACTTGGAGTTGAAATTGGATCGCGACCTGAGCAATCGGGGCGTTTTCCCGGCGATCGATCTCACCCAATCGGGCACGAGAAGGCAGGAACTGCTGCTTCCGGAATACGTGCTGAACCGGGTCTGGATTCTCAAAAAGCTGCTGTATCAGATGTCCCCCATGGAGGCGATGGAATTTCTCCTGAAACGGATGCGCGGCACGAAATCGAACAAAGAGTTTATTGAGACAATGAGTTCGTAGAAATAACTGCTTGTGAGTGGCGAGTGGGTGTATCGCGCCCCTCATCCGCTTCGTTTCCATGCTCCCGCGTGGGAACCGAGAAACGGGAAGGTTGCAAAAAAAGGTTGCTTTTTTTGAGAAAAATAGGTACCTTAAAATGCCAGCGTGACAGCAAGGTGAACAATGAATTTTCTGCTGTCACGCTGCACTCCTTAAAGCGTAAAGGTCACAAAGAAGGTGCGAAGGCACGCAGAGAAGAAACCTTTGCGAATGTTGCGATTAGAATTCGGCACTAACAGATGAGCACTTACTATGAAATCGTCCTGCGTTGACACGTTTTTCATGAAAAGGAGAGGGGTATGAAGAAAGGCATTCATCCAAAATATGTAGACACCACGGTCACTTGCAGTTGCGGCAATGTGGTGCATACGCGATCTACCGTTAAGACCCTGAAGGTGGAAATCTGTTCCAAGTGCCATCCGTTTTTTACCGGAAAGCAAAAATTGGTGGATAGCGCCGGTCGGGTGGAGCGGTTCCGAAAGAAATACGGCTTAGCGGATGCCGAAGCCAAAAAGGAAACCGAGGCGGAAGCAAAAGCGGAAGAAAAAATGGAAGTTTAAGCAGCGCGCATGCGAGGGCGGCTTCACGATTCTGCACATAAGCCACATAAGCAGACTCGGAGAAGCCGCCCTTTTTCCTTTCTCACCGCAAAGCCGCAAAGACCGCAGAGAATTTCCCGTATTGCGTATTACGCAGGGCACTTTACGCAATACGCTTTACGCTTTACGTTTCAACCTCGGAGGAACGATGCCATCCAAGCCTCAATCCGTGGGCGGCCAGGCCGTCATCGAGGGCGTCATGATGCGCGCCCCGGAAGCGATCGCCACGGCTGTGCGAACGCTGGATAAAAAAATCACAGTTAAAGTCGATCCCTACCTTGCGCTGTCCAAACGGTACAAGATCTTGAATATCCCCATTCTGCGAGGCGCCGTTTCCCTTTTCGAGATGCTCGTCATCGGCATCCGAACGTTGAGCTATTCGGCGGACGTGGCGATGAAAGAAGCGCAGGAGGAGGAGCAAAAAAAGGAGGACAACCCGCGTACGAAGCGGCAGGCATTCTTCGACGAGCTTCTTTTGGGCGGCTCGCTGGTCCTCGCCCTGGCGCTCGGAGTGGGATTGTTTTTCTTTCTTCCGCTTCTCGCGGCCCAACTGCTTCACGTTTCACGGGGCGCGCTGGGATTCAATCTCATTGCCGGAGGAATTCGAATCGCGATCTTTCTGGCGTATCTCTGGGCCATCAGCCGCTGGAAGGAGATCCGGCGGATATTCGAGTATCACGGCGCGGAACATAAAAGTATCTTTACGTACGAAGCCGGAGAAGAACTGACCGTCGAGTGCGCCCGAAAGTACAGCACGCTCCATCCTCGTTGCGGCACCAGTTTTATCCTCATCGTGGCCATATCAGCGATTCTCCTTTTCTCTGTAACCGACGCACTTTTTGTGGTAACCTTTGGGCATCTCCAGAATTTAGGAGAGCGATTTCTCACGCATTTTACCTTTTTGCCTTTGGTGGCGGGCGCTTCGTACGAATTGCTCAAGCTGTCTGGAAAAAGAAGCGAACATAGAATTATGAAAGCATTCATCGCGCCGGGACTCTGGCTTCAAAAAATAACCACGAAGGAGCCGGACGACGAACAGTTGGAGGTGGCGCTGGTGGCTTTGAAGAGCGCGCTGGCGGATGATCACCGCAAAGGCGCAAAGAAAGACAATGAATAATCATCAATGAGCAATGCCGTCCTGCCCTATCCTCGGGGGAGGTATATTATTCATTACTCATCGCGCCTTGAAGTCCCTTGCGGCCTTTGGCGTCTTTGCAGTGGGAAAGGGGTGCCCCGATGGCGAATACATTGTTTGTGACGGCAACGGAACAGAACAGCGGAAAGACGATGGTCTCTCTCGGACTGATGCGTTCGCTGAGCGGTCTGGTGAGCAAGGTGGGATTTTTCAAGCCGGTCTGGCGGTTGGACGATGCCCGGACTTATGCCAGGGATGCCGCGCTGATCGAGCGCATCTATCACGTGGATGCCCTGTCGGACGAGGAGCCGATCGGCATGGGCGAGGTGCGGGACGCGCTTTCGACCGGGGAGGAAGAGAAATTGATCGGCCGGATCAGCGATCGGTACGAACGGATCGCGCAGGACAAAGACGTGGTGCTCGTGGAGGGCACGGATCTATCCCAGGTGATTTCAGCAGCCGGCTCCCGTTCCGTGTTCGACTTCAACGCGGGCATTGCGAAGCGCCTAAGCGCGCATATTTTACTCATAGTGGACGGCGGCGCGGAGAAATCTGTAGAAGACATTATGACGCACACGACGATGAGCCGCGATTTGTTTACAGAGCAAGGCTGTCATTTTCTGGGGGCGATCATCAACAAGGTGGATCGGGAAAAATTGGACGACGTGGATACGTACGTGCGGAGAACCCTTCGGAAGCAAGGGGTGGATGTGTTCGGAGTGGTGCCGTACAATCCGCTTCTTCCAAAACCCCGATTGGCGGAGATCGCGGAAAAATTGGAGGCCAGAGTCCTTTACGGTCAGGAGCATCTCTCCAACGTGGCGCTTCATACCATCGTGGCGGCGATGAGTGTGCGCAATATGCTGAACTACATCGAGGAAGGCACGCTGATCATCACACCGGGGGACCGGGACGATGTGCTTCTCGCAGTGGCGGCCACGAGCATATCCCAGGCGTATCCGGGCATTGCCGGTCTGGTCTTGACCGGGGGGCTGCATCCCCACGCGAACATAAAAAGGTTGATCGACAAAGTGCCGGGAGTGCGGATCCCCATACTGCTGGTGGACGACGACACCCACACGATTAGCTCGAAGTTGGACGACATGGCGGTCACTATTCGGGCGGAGGACAGCCGGAAGATCGAGTTGGCCTGTGAATTGATTCAGGATAACGTGGATGAGAAGCGGATCTACACCTCGATGCAGCTTACGCGGACGAAACAGGCCGCGCCCCGGGAGTTCCTGGATCGGGTGGTCGCGGAGGCCAGGACGCTCAGAAAACACATTGTTTTCCCGGAGGGCAACGAGGAGCGCACGCTC
>MVCQ01000111.1 GCA_002059205.1 Candidatus Latescibacteria bacterium 4484_107 | reverse complement strand
ACATCCACATGGTGACGAAAAGCCCATTCGGAAGGATATTGGATAAATATGCCGTCCCTACGGGACTGGGAGATGTTTTTTGGATTGTTCTGCTATAGCTATTTTGTCCCTAACGGGACAGAAGCCGGGTTATTCACAAGTTCTGGACGATGCGCCCCGGCTTCAGGCTTTTCATGAAAAATAGCGTTTTGAAAGCGAAAATCCAAAAAACTTTGTCGCACAAGAGCAATAGAAGATTTTGGGCAAATTTGTGAATAATACAGGGGAGAAAAGCCGTATCTCTACCTCTGCCTTTACCTTCACCCTGAAGTCCGGGAGCATTCGATGAACATACAAGCGATTCCCTCTCAATATGCCACGTCAAAGCCGCCATCGCCCGTAACAAAATCCCCTGAAGCAAGAGAAGCACGGATGACGGAGACGATATCCAGCCCCGCTTTCGCTGAGTTGCTCTCACGAGAAGAGCAGGGGGCCCTGGAAAAGGCGTTCGGTGTGAAATGGGCCACGAGAACAGGAGGCTATCATCCGTCCAGAACGATGAAATCCGGAGGCGATGCGCTGTTGGGAAGACGTCTTGACTTGAGGGGATAAGCAGCATTAAACTATCACGTTGACACGACGGAGGCATGGAGCGCCCCGGATAATTGAGATTGAAATGAGTTGTGTCTCCGCGGGAAAGAAAAATTTTGTCCGGATGCTTAAGGAGCCTGTATGAGAAAGCGTAACCAGATAAAACACAAGCTATTGAGAGTTATGCACACTTTGCTTCCGGGCCTGCTGTTTGCATCCATCCCCTTGGAACTTATCGCCTTCTCCATCCCAAAGAGAAGCTGGGGTGAAAAACAGGCGTCGTCCATCGCGGCAAGAAGCTGGTCCCCGGAGACGGTTAATGAGGTTCTGCGAAACAGCCTGAACCCGCGGCCGCTGGGCTTACCGGAAAAGAAGCCCGTCTGTATGGAGCGTGTAGAGCGATTTTCACGGCCGATTCGATATTACAGCGCCCTTCATGGCGTGGATGCCAATCTCACGCGGGCGATCGTCTGGGTTGAGTCCAGGGGGAATCCGCGCAGCATCTCACCGGCGGGAGCGAGGGGACTTATGCAATTGATGCCACGAACCGCCCGGGAAATGGGGGTAACCGATTCCTTCGATGCGAATCAGAATATTCGGGGAGGAGTCCGGTATTTCAAGAATCAGTTGAATCGTTTCGGAAAACTCGAAAAAGCCCTGTGGGCATACAACGCAGGTCCGGGAGCCGTTCGGAAAGGACGTCTCCCCGCCGAGACGAGAGCGTTTATCAAGCAGGTGCTGCTTGTTCGGTCTTATTTGGATGGGCAGAGAGGGAAGAAGAAGCGATGAGGAAATGCTGAAGCATGATCAGTAATCAGAGTAATCGGCTGGCAATAATCAGTAACCCTTGAACGTAACCCGTGAGACCTGTTGCGAGACATTATTTCCCGTCGGTCTTTGATGGAAGGATCGCAGATGAAAGGGATAGCCATCCATCCTCCGCTGATGGAGATTCATCCTCAAAAGGAAATGGATCGGAGCACGGCTCCGGGGCCATCCGATGGGCCTGCCTTCAAGGATGTTCTCAAGGAATTCGTCGGGGACGTAAATGATCTTCAGACCGGAGCGGATGCTAAGATTGCCTCTTTTGCGGCCGGCGAGGTGGCGGACGTACACGAGGTCATGATCGCCGTGGAAAAAGCCAACATCGCGCTGGATCTTACGTTGGAGATCCGCAACCGCCTGATAGAGGCTTATCAGGAATTGATGCGGATGGCGGTATAGCACTTCAGGTTAAGGTTGAGGTCTTCTCGTTCCCATGCTTCCTTGTGGGAACAAGAAAATCAGCCGCTAAGAGCCGAAGACATACGAAGAAAAACCTGAGAAGTTTTCAGTGTGTCTTAGCGTTCTTAGTGGCTAATTCTAAACTTAGCGCTCTTCGGGGGCTTTCGCAAGCCTCTGAGGGGCAATGAAAAAAACGGAAATTCCTATACGATGGACTTATCGCCCTTCGGGCGGGTTTTAGTAAGGATTTGATAAACAGAGCGTGTTTTCTATCAGGAATCCGGGAATCCAGGAGAGGGCCAAGGTGTATTACGTAGGGATTGTCTTTCTCCTGACTTCCTGGCCTCCTAATTGGAAAGAATCCCACCCGGAAACTGAATCAACCGGAAAACGGAAATTCCTATACGATCAAGTTATCTTGACTTGTTTTCCAGAAAGGGTTAGAGACTTATGCCGGAGTGGCTGACGAAGATTCTCGGGGACGCGAAGACACGCTGGGACGAAATGACCCCGAACAAAAAGGTGGCGCTGGGAGCCATAGCCACCGCGCTGCTGATAGGCAGTATGCTTTTGCTGTGGAACATGCGTCACATCCGGTACGAAACGCTCTACGCCAATATGGATCCTCAGGAGGCGTCGGCGGTTGTGGAGCAGTTGAAAGTGCGGGACGTCCCCTATCGTTTGACGCATGGCGGCAGGACCATTGAGGTCCCGTCGGGGCGGGTGTACGAAGTACGGTTAGATATGGCGAGCCAGAACCTGCCGAGAGGCGGTACCGTGGGATACGAGATCTTCGACAAAACCAACCTCGGCATGACGGATTTCCTTCAGAAAGTCAACTACCATCGAGCGCTGGAGGGAGAGCTGACCAAGACCATTATGGAGCTTCGGGAAGTGCAGGCCGCGCGGGTGCACCTCGTCATCCCGGAGCGGCGGCTGTTTAAAGAAGATCGGAAAAATCCCACCGCCTCTGTCCTTCTGAAGCTCTCCTCAGCGGCTCGATTAAACCAACGACAGATCGAAGGAATCACGAACCTCGTCGCGAGCAGCGTGGAAGGATTGGCCCCGGAACATATCACCATTGTGGATTACAACGGCAATCTGCTCTCCTCCCATACCGAAAACGACCCGCTGATGCAACTCAGCGCCCACCAATTGGCGCTCCAGAAACAGGTGGAAGGCTATCTGGAGCAAAAAGCCCAATCCCTTTTGGATCAGGTGCTCGGCCCCCGGAAATCCCTTGTACGCGTGGGAGCCACATTAGATTTCGAACAGGTGGAGCGTACCATAGAGACGTACGATCCCGACCAAACGGTGTTGAGGAGCGAAGAACGGGTGGAAAAAAATTCGGGAGATCAGGGAACTACGGAGAACACTGTCAGCAACTACGAGGTGAACCGGACCATCGAGCACATCGTGGAAGCTGTGGGAAGCATTAAAAGCCTGTCGGTGGCTTTGGTCATTGACCCCGGTCCGGACGCGACAGGCGCTGTGGCGGGCGCCCCGCCGGTTGGAACATCGCTTTCGAAACAGGACATCGAACACCTCGGAGAGACTGTAAAAAAGGCGGTCGGATTTGTGGCGGAACGGGATGCCTTTCAGATCACGAGCATGGCCTTCAACACTTCCGAGAAACTGGCGATGCAAAAGGAACTGGACCGTGCGGCCCAGTTCAACCTCTGGTTTGGCATCGCAAAGCGTGCTGCGATCGGGATCGGTGCCGTGGTGCTCTTTTTCTTGTTGAAACGGTTTTTGAAGCGCGTGGTACACGGTGAGGTGCAGACTGCGAGGCCTGCATACATGCGCAGAACATCCCAGGGAGGGAAGACGGAAGCGGGGAAGGGTATGGAAGCTGCATCTGCCGACGAAGAGCGGGAGCAGTTTATCTTAGACGAACTGGCGCGCATGCAAAATGAAGAGGGGCATGGAAAATTAGAAAAGGGGTTGTGGCGCGAGGAAGCAAAATCCAGGCTGGCCAAAGAAGAAAGTTCGCACGTGTTGCGTCGGGTCAAGGAAATGACGGAGGAAAACCCCGAAGATACGGCCAAGCTTATCCGGTCTCTCCTGAATGAAGACTGATGTGTGGTCTCTCGGTGATTGGGATTGGTCTGCCACTGGCAAAAGCGGGGACGCCACCCGGCTGGCAGCGGAAAAGGCTTGTGATTGTCATTTGAGACGCGAAATGTCGGGCGCCATCTCATCTGAAAAAATTTTGCAAGTAGCTCTGATGATCTGTACACGGATTCCCCAGTCTTCAATCTCCATAAAGTACTACGAGGTGGTTGATGATGGCAAAAAAAGAATCAGGCGAACTGACTGGCTCGCAGAAGGCTGCTGTGGTTTTGATGACCATAGGGCGCGACAAGTCCGCCCCCATTCTTCGGCACCTGAAGGAGGAGGAGGTCGAGCAGATTACCCGTGCCATTGCCACCATCGGGAATGTGCCCTCCCAGGTTCAGGACAATGCGATGCTGGATTTTTATCGTCTCCTCGTGGCTCGCGATTACATTTCCAAGGGCGGCATAGAGATGGCCAGAGACCTCCTGACCGAGGCGCTCGGACCAGACAAGGCGTCGGAGATTGCGGACCGCGTGGAAAGAGTGCTCTCCAAAGGCTTCTATCTGCTCAAAAACATCAACCCGGAAATATTGGCCAATTTCATCCGCAACGAACATCCCCAGACCGTCAGCCTGATCCTGGCCCAATTGGATGCGGATCAGGCCGCTGCTGTGGTGGCGGAACTCCCGGAGGAGCTTCAGGTGGACGTGGCGATGCGGGTTGCCAAGATCAAGACGGTATCTCCTGAGATGATTCACAGCATTGAGCAAGCGCTCGAGTCCCAGTTAGAGGCCCTGTCCAGCAGGGAAGAAAGTACGACGGACGGGCCGAGAGCCGTGGCCGAGATGCTGAATTTCGTGGATCGTTCCATACAGCGGAACATCCTGTCGGGTCTGGAGGCGGAGAACGCCGAGGTCGCCGCACAGGTTCGGGATTTGATGTTCGTGTTCGAGGACCTCGTGCTCCTCGACGACAAATCCCTCCGATTGGTTATGCAGAGTGTGGACAATAAGGAATTGGCAAAGGCGCTCAAGTCGGCCAGCGATGAGGTGAAGGAAAAAATCTTCAGCAACCTCTCGGAACGCGTGCAGACCGTTCTCCAGGAGGAGATCGAGTACCTCGGCCCCATGCGTTTGAGTGACATAGAAACGGCTCAGCAGACGATCGTGGATCAGATTCGAAGGCTGGAGGACGAAGGCCAGATCGTGGTAAGCCGGGGCGCAAAGGAAGAAATTGTCGTTTGATTCTTTTCACAGGGCGATCACCGGGATCGCCCTGCTTTTTGAAATCCCGAAAACCCATCTTTCTAACCGATTGTGATCTTATGTCCAAAATTATGAAAGCGAGCACGTGGTCCTCCGATGCCGTCATCGTGGGGAGGGAACTGATTCCGTGTAAGCAAGAGGCGGAAGAAACGCCCGAAATAGATCCCGAAGAAATCGTGGAGGAACGCATCCAGGCGCGGTTGGCGGAGCAGGAAGAACGGCACCAGATAGAAAAGGAGCAAGCCTATCGTTCGGGATTCGAAGACGGTCGGGACATGGGCCTCAGAGAGGGGACCAAAGAGGGCCAGGAAGCGGTGACAGCATTTTTTTCCGTCGCGGAACGGTTGCAAGCAGAATGGAAAGCACTCGAAAAACAGCTGGAACGTGCGCTGCTCACCTTATCTACCAGTATGGCGCGCAAGATCGTCGGAGAGGAATTGCGCCTGAACGAAGCCGTGCTCGCCCGTACTATAAAACAGGCCGTCGCCCATCTCGTGGATCCAAAGGCCTTTGTGCTGAAGCTGCACCCGGAAGACGTGGAGAAGATCCGCAGATTACGCCCGGAGTGGTCGGACACCATACACCTTGAAAGCGATCCGCGCATAGGTCCCGGCGGCT
>MVCQ01000005.1 GCA_002059205.1 Candidatus Latescibacteria bacterium 4484_107 | reverse complement strand
GTGGGATTCTGCGGAGAGGAACTCGGCCTCTTGGGAAGCAAAGATTATGCCCGGAAAGCCTTTGAACACGGAGACCGCATCCTCGGCGCGATGAACTTCGACATGATTGGGTACAACCGCCTCGTGGATCGCATTCACCTCGTTGCCAATCCGACTTCCCGGTGGATCGTGGATCTGATGCAGGCGGCCAACGAACGTTATGACATAGGCTTGACGCTGGAAGTCCTGGTGGACTACCGGGCGCTCCGGAGCGATCATGCTTCCTTCTGGTTTCAGGGATACGACGCCATGCTCGGGATCGAAAATTATCCCCCTGAGACTACCCCCGACTCCACGTTGTATATTCCTTATGCGTCTTACGATACCGCAACGGACGTGGCCGACAGTGTCAACTTCGGTTTGGTGCGCAAGGACGCGCAGCTTTGTGTCGCCTTTCTGGCCCAATATGCGCTCGAAGAAGGTCCCCCCGATCTGGCAATTTTCCCGGAAGATCTCGAATTTTCCGAGGAGGGAGACCTGATCGTCACGGTGAGCAACCTGGGGCTGAGCGATCTCTCCGAGGGATACGACGTCCGCCTCTCGCGGTGTAAACCTGACTCGACGGCATGTGAATGCTTCCACGAGGAACACCGCACGAGCACGCTTCCGAGAGGGGGATCGGAATCTTTTCGGGTTCCCTATGAGCTTCTGGGCGACGCCTTCCTTCTGATCGAGTTGGATCCCAACGGAGCGATTGAGGAGCAGTCCGAAGCCAACAACCGGCTTTTTGAAACCCTGCGGAACGTGCCCACCGATCGGATCCGCGTTTATCCGAACCCCCTGTTTGTGGATGGCGTTCATCCGATGACCTTCGTCGGCCTTCCCCATAAGACCCGAGTGGAGATATTCAGCCTGTCTGGCGAGCCCATCTGGACAGGCGAGGAAAAGCACAGAGAAGCCTTCTGGAAGGGCGCCAACGAGAACGGATTCCTCGTGGGATCGGGCATCTATTTCTATCTCGTGACCCAGCCCGACGGCGGCGGCGTGGCCAAGGGCAAGATCGGAGTGATTCGGGAGTGAGGAGTGGGAATGCGCGCATCGGGAAGGATGTCCCTGCATGAAAAAGGTCCCACAAAGTCCTTGATTTTTGAGGGGAAATACTCTATATTAAAAGCATTCTTTCTCGATCCTATTTCAAGACGCAAGGCCAAAACGATGAATAGCCAATCTCGCCCAGTGGTGAGTTGACTCGGAACATACGATCCCAGGAGGCCCGAGATGGAGCGAAAACCAAGCATGAAGGACAAGAAAGAGACTATCCTCAAGTCGTATGAGGAATTGCTGAGGCGGTTTAAGGAGAGGGAGAAGGCCGCTGAAAGTGGCGGAAAAAAGGCGGAAACCGAAAAGGCGACTGACGAGGCCATCGTGGAGAAGGCGTCGGCCTGCACGGTGGAGGGCATTGTCAAAGGACTGGCGGATCTTAAGCTGGATTTGAGCAAAACACTGGCGGATCTGTCGGATAAGCTCATCGCGGAAACGAAGCGGCTGGCGGAAATTCAGCAGGCCATTGCGATAGAGTCCGGGAACCTTGAAGACCGGTATGACATTGAGGTCGCCGCCGAGACGCTATCTATTCTTATTCGGACCCAGGAGGAGAAGAAGAAGGCTTTTGAAGAAGAGATGGCCCTTGCGAGGGAACAGTGGAACAAGGAGCAAGAAGCACATAAATTAGCGGTCAAGGAGCGGGATGCCGCTCTCGTCAAAGAGCGAAAGCGGGAAGCGGAGGAGTACGGATACAATCTGGCCCTGTCCAGAAAGAAAGACAAGGATGCGTACGAAGAAGAAAAGGCGGCCTTGAAGAAGGCGCTTGAGGAAGAAAGGGCTGCTCAGGAGAGAGCGTTAGGGGAAAGAGAATCTGCAGTGGCCGCTCAGGAAGCGGAGATCGCTGGGCTGAGGGCCAAAGTAGAAGCCTTCCCCGCAGAACTGGCGAAAGCAGTCGAGCTGGCTGAAAAGGAAGCGATTTCGCGAACGGAAAACCGGGCCAAACAGGAAGCAGATTTGCTCGCCAAGGAAGTGGAAGGGGAGCGCAGCGTTTCCGAACTCCGGATCCGCGTTCTTGAAGATACCGTAGCCGAACAGGCAGCCCGAATTGAAACGCTCACCAAACAATTGAATGATGCGAAGGCCCAGGTGGAAAAAATCGCGATTAAGGCGATCGAGGGGGCTTCAGGAGTGAACGCGCTGTCGGCGGTCAACAAGATCGCGCTCGAACAAGCAAAAACCGTGAGCGCCAGGAATGCTTAGTGCTCCGCCCAGTTTGTTGGGACGGACAGGATAAGACCTCCGGGGTCTGCCAGACCCCGGAGGTCTATCACCATTGAACCCGTCAAAATAAAGTTGGCAGAGCACTACTGCTAAGCCAATCGGGATTCGACGGGCGGTCGTTTTTGAAATGCCGGTCCTCGTGGGCAGGAAGTGAAGAAGGCAGAAAAAATAGAGGAGACAATGGAAATTCGTACGGATTTTTTGGTCATCGGAAGCGGCATCGCGGGGCTTTCTTTTGCCCTGAACGCGGCCAAAGAGGGAAGCGTTGCGATTATCACCAAAAAGGCGCATTCGGAATGCAACACCAATTATGCCCAGGGCGGCATCGCCACAGTGATATCCCCGGACGATTCGTTCGATCTGCACATCCAGGATACGCTTACAGCCGGAGCAGGACTCTGTCACTTGGATTCCGTGGAACTGATCGTGCGCGAGGGGCCCCGGATGGTGAAAAATCTGATGCGCTTGGGCGTCGAATTTACGAAGAAGCCGGAGGGCGCACTCTCGTTGGGCAGAGAAGGCGGCCATTCCAAAAATCGGATCGTGCACGCGGCGGATCTGACCGGACATGAGATCGAGCACGTGCTGGGGGAAAACGTCCAGGCCAATGACCGCATCGCCGTGTATGAAAATCACATCGCTATTGATCTTATTACCGAACACCATCTTTTACGTATTCAGGAGGAGCAGCGGGAGCACGTCACGTGCTGGGGAGCCTATGCGCTCGATACCGACACGGGCCAGGTGAAAAAATTTTTAGCTAAGGTCGTCCTGCTGTGCACGGGCGGAGCCGGACAGGTCTATCTGCACACCACCAATCCGAAGATCGCCACCGGAGACGGGATTGCGATGGTGTATCGGGCTGGTGGAACCGTTGGGAATTTGGAATTTATGCAGTTCCATCCGACCAGTTTGTATCACCCGGACGGCCAGTCTTTCCTGATCTCGGAGGCGGTTCGGGGATACGGAGGCGTGCTGATCACGCGAAAAGGTGAACCGTTTATGGAGCGGTATCACGAGATGGCTTCGCTGGCCCCCCGGGATATCGTAGCGCGGGCCATTGACCATGAGATGAAGCGTAGCGGCGACCCATGTGTGTATCTCGACGTGACCAAAAAAAATCCAGAGGAGACCAGGGAGCGTTTTCCCAATATTTTCCAAAAATGTTTGAGTCTCGGAATTGACCTCACTCAGGAACCCATCCCGGTAGTTCCGGCTGCGCATTATATGTGCGGAGGCGTTCAGACGGATATGTGGGGACGCACCGCCATCCAGGGGCTATATGCGTGCGGCGAGGTGGCCTTTACGGGGGTGCACGGAGCCAACCGATTGGCATCCAATTCGTTGTTAGAAGCGCTGGTATTCTCCGAACGGGCTTATCAGGACGCGAAAAAAACCCTTCGTGAGAATCGTTCCTCCTTCCCCGATATACCGGAATGGAACGAAGAGGGTACGTTCAATACGGCGGAATGGGTCATTATGTCCCACGACCGGGAGGAGATCCAGCGTCTGATGTGGGATTACGTAGGCATTGTGCGCTCCAATTTCCGGCTCAGACGCGCGCAACGCCGTATCCGACTTCTCTCTGAGGAGGTAGAGGCATTTTACCGTCGTGCCAAAGTCACCAACGACCTCATCGAATTGCGCAATCTCGTCGCCGTCGCGGAACTGATCATCCGATCCGCTCTGATGCGAAAGGAGAGCCGGGGATTGCATTATACCACGGATTATCCTGAGAGAGACGACCGACGCTGGAAGCGGGATACCACTTTTTGCAAAGGCGACCGGCGAAAATAAAGTGGGCGGGGGCATTTTATTCGTGTCCATAATTAAATAAATGGACATAATGCCAAAAAAAGGATTGACAAATCATATTTGGTATTATATCTTAACATAAGGTGCTATCAATAGGTGCATTTTCCTTTCGAGCGTTCGAATGAAAGGAGGCCACCTCGATCAGACGTTTAACGGGAAAATCCCAATACAAGATCTATATCAATGGATTGAATGGCGATGTTTTTGTTATTTTGACATTGGTTTTTTTGAAAGTTTGCTTTTGCTGCAAATCCCGGAAACATGGGGATATTCGGACGAAACGCTCACGGGTCGCTATTTGGGCTCTAAGCTAGTGCTCCGCCAATTTTGATTTGCAGGATGCCTTTTGATGTATTATATTTGGGGAAACGCAGCATACTTTTCACTTTTTCCTCAGGAGGTGTCCTATGCCGAGTAAGAGTCCGAAGAACGTGCATCCCTGCGTTCCTTGATTTCGCGGGGCAAAGTGGCCGCGTACAAGCGCACGCACGCGCAGATTTTGCTCAAAGCGGATGAAAGCCAAGTTGGGTTTAACGGGCAGGATAAGGCAATCAATGAGGCCTTTAGTACGAGCGTTTCCACAGTGGAGCGCGTTCGCAAGGCTTTTGTAGAGGGAGGGTTAGAAGCCGCTCTCACTCGCAAGAAACCTATTCGTCCCAGCAATCAGAAGATGGATGGGGACAAAGAAGCGCATTTGATTGCCATCGCCTGTTCTGCTCCCCCCGAAGGGCAAGTTCGGTGGACGTTACGGTTGTTAGCGGACAAGATGATGGAACTGAACCACTTTGAGAGCATTTCGTCGGAAACGATCCGCTAAAAAAAACGAGCTTAAGCCTTGGCTGAACGCAAGTTGGTGTATTCCCCCCAAAGCCAATGCTGCGTTTGTGTGTGCGATGGAAGATGTGTTGGAGGTGTATCAGCGTCCTTACGATCGAGAGTATCCCCAAGTTTGTTTCGATGAAACGAGTAAACAACAAATTGAAGAAACCCGGCTTCCTTTGCCTGTGGAACCTGGCCACGCCGCACGCTACGACTCCGAATATGAACGGAATGGGGTGAGCAATCTGTTTATGATGTTTGCCCCGCTGGAAGGCTGGCGGCATGTCAAAGTGACGGACCGTCGCACTTGTATCGATTGGGCGCACTGTATCAGAGAGCTGGTCGATCTTTATTTCCCGGCCGCGAAAAAAATTGTTTTGGTGTTGGATAACCTCAATACTCATTCCCCTGCTTCGCTGTATAAAGCCTTTCCGCCGGAGGAAGCGCGCAGAATCCTGGATCGCCTGAATTCCACTATACGCCCCAACATGGCAGTTGGCTGGATATGGCGGAGATTGAATTGGGCATCCTGCAACGCCAATGTCTCAATCGCCGCATCCCCAGTCAGGAGAGCTTAAAAAGGGAGGTCGGAGCTTGGGAAGCCAAACGCAATGCGAACGAGGCGAAAGTGGACTGGCGCTTTACTACCCAAGACGCAAGGATAAAATTGAAAAAATTTTATCCATCAATCTAAACTTGACAGAGCACTAAAAGAGTTCACCAGAGCGCTTTTCGTTCAACTTAATAAGAGAACATGTGACCTGGATCACATGTTCTCCCGACCTTGTTTCTTATTTTGTAAAGAATTCGGGGGTATCGCCGAATTATCCGGTCAAGGTGCTACAGAGCCTCGAAAATTCCGGAGAAAGTTGATTTTTTTTGTTTTCTCTGTGTGCGCTATGTCGCTTTTGCCAAATGGGATACCTCAACGAGAGCCGCTACGGGACTTTCAGTTTGGGCGATCTCCGAACAGGAGGCGTGATGGGTTTTTCCAAAAAAATAAAAACTAATGTATGCTTGTTGATGCTCGTCATGCTGATCGCTGGGAATCTGAAAGCTCAGGAGCGGGACGCTTCGGGACTCGTGCCCGGTTTTATGACCCAGGCGGAAGATTTAGAAGATCTGGTGCGTACCGGAACGGCTTCCTTGATGGATATCAGAAGCCAACTCATAGCCCTGCAAGAAGCATATGAGATCGTTTCAGAAATAGTCCTTAGAGAACAGGAAGGAACGCTCGGCGATCTTCCACAAAAAAGTGATGTTCTGGTCTTGAGCAGGACAGACCTAGAGAAGCTCAGGACGCAGCTTATTCGTCAAGCCACTCCCGCCCAATTAGAACGAATGTGGGACCAGGCATACACAGCCGCGCTTACGTATCACACTGCGCGGCAGTATAACTTAGCCGCTCAGAAGTTGCGTGACATGATGGATAGGTATCCGGCAAGCCTCCAGGGATATGCCGAAGCGGCGTTCTATCTTGGAGAAAACTTAAACGCCCAGGGGGATTATCAGAAAGCGCGACAGGCTTATGAGAAAGCGGCTCACTCGAAGAACATTTCCCTGAAACAAAACGCGACGTTTCGATTGATGGAGCTCGATTTTCAGGATAAAGCATACGATGCTTCGGTACAGCGCTATGAAGCGATGGAGAAAAGCAGCGACCGAATGGACTTGCTGGCCGCCGAGATCTATCTGATCTTGGGCAATTGGAAGAAGACCAGACAAGCTATTGGAAAAATTGGGCCGGACAGCCCGCTTTACAGTCGCGCCCTTCTTTTGGAGGCACGTTATTATCAGAGGAAAAAAGGCCCCAAAGCGGCCCTCAAGTTTCTCACAAAAATCTACGATTTCGTCAGTGACAGTGAGAAAGAAGACGTGGCCTTAGCGATAGGCGAGCTTTGCTATCAGTTGGAACGCTGGCAGGATGCCATTTATTATTACAGCACCGTTTCCCCTTCCTCGCCGAATTACGCCAGAGCGATATTAGGCATAGGCTGGGCGCAAATGGACGAAGGGGAACACGTTGAAAGCATTACCACGGCGAGCCAGGTGTTATTCATCGGTGCGCGGAGCGATCTATCTTTTGAGGGATGGGCTTTAATCGGCCATAATTACAAGCTGTTGGGAGACTATGATCAAGCTCGGAAGTGGTTCGATCTCGTCCTCAAGGAAGAAAAAAAGAATGCCGCGTATCTCGAGTACATCCAGAACAGAATCCGCTTGGAAGAGATGATCTCAGAATTGCAATTTATCCGGGGCGCTGTATCGGGCGGAAATTACAACGACTTCGAACGGATACTCCGTGTCAACGTTGCCGGTCTGGAAAGGTTGCAGAAACAGCTGGACGCCTCGGAGGACGTATTGGCCCAGGCAAATCCTGAGATGGTGCTCGGGGGGTTTTACTTCCTAAACGGCTGGGGGTTGAGAAAGGACAGTGCCGAGTTAGGGTGGGGACATTGGGCCAGGCAGGAAATCGCCGAGGTGCTCGAGGCGGTGGAGCGCTGGGTGAAGTACTGTGAATTTGAGTTGGTGGACGTGGCTTTTTTAGAGACGACGAAGAAAGCTCAAATCAATCAATCTCTTGAAGCTATTGACCGTCTTTTGGAACGCAGCATCAAAAAATCGGCCGGGAGGTGATGCGGTATGAGAAAATGCACTGTGGGTAGATGGGTGGGGTTGCTTGTTGCACTATGTATCACATCCGTATCGGATGGGGCTCGCGCCGAGCTGAAGCAGACGAACGGGGGAAAACAGGCTCGGATGGAGGCGCTGCAGAAAGAAATTGAGGAGACCAAGCGCTTGGAATACGAGGCGATGGAGGCGAAGGTTGCCGCCTTCAGAGAGGCGGAGAAGCAATTCATCACTCGTCTCAAAGCTCAGAAAAAGGCCTTGGAGGCGGAGCAACAAACCCTTCAAGGAAATCGTGCTCAGACCATAGCACTGTTTGAAAGTCTGCTTCGGAAGTATGGGAAAGAGGAGATTGACTCCGCAGATATCCAACTGATCAACGCCGCCCGCTTTAAGTTGGGACAGCTATATTACGAACAAGCGGAGGAAGCTTACAATACGGCGATGGACAGATACATGACGGAGCAGGAACGGTTCGATCAGGGACTCATCCCTTTTCTTCCTCAAGAGCCCAAGATGGACCTTAGCCGTTCGATAGCGATGTACCGGGAAGTCGCCGAATCATCGAAAGATCCTTACACGGCGGCCTATTCCCTGTATAGCATAGGGTGGTCCTACCACAAACAGGGGGCATTCGAACAAGCCCTTCAGACTTTTCAGGAATTGGTGGAACGATTCCCCAACGATTCCGTCAATACGCCGGACGCCTATACCATGATCGGCGACTACTATTTCGAGCGGCCCGATCTGCCGGGAAACGAGAACTTCAAACAGGCTATTGCCGCGTACAAGAGAATTCTCCCCTTCTGGCAGAGTCCTCGTTATCAGGAGGCTCTTTATCGTTTGGGCTGGTGCGCATTCAATAACAGAGAGTACCAGGAGGCCATCGGCTATTTTACGCTCCTTGTAGATGAAATTGATTGGTTCAAGCTCCAGGATATTTCTAATGAAAAACTGTATTTAGCCATTAACCCGGATTTCCGGGAGGAAACCCTGAAATACATCGCGTTGTCGTTCTGGGAGATGGGCCTCGCCGCCTTAAATGAAGAAGGCGACCAAACCGCGACCACCGAGGCGGTGGACAAGGCAGCAGCCTATGCGAAATCCCAAACAGGGAAACCTTATGCCCCTGAGATCCTTGAGGAGTTGGCCGGGATTTATCTCCAGGCCGGAGGGCAGGACCGTCGGTTCGTCCGGGACAGTTTGTACGCCTATCGAAGACTTTTAGAGATTTTCCCCAATTACGTCAGAGCGCCGTGGGTGCAAAAGCAAGTGGCCGACAATCTTCAACGCCTGGGGGAAACGGAAGAAGGGTTCCGGGCGTACGAAGCGCTTTTCGTTCATTACAATCGCACAGCCCCCTGGACCAAAGTGAAGGCCTCCGAATTTTCGCCTGAGCGGGTAGAGGAAATTGACAGTTTGGCGGCATACTGTCTTTTGGAGGCGGCTAAGTACACGTACGCGCAGGCTGGGGGCAATCTGACCAAAGTTCGTGAAGCCGCCGACAAATTCAATTGCTATTTGGATCATTACGCCCAGCGCAAAGAAGCCTACGAGATCAACATGAAATTGGCCACCATCTACGATAAAGAGCTTCACAACTATGACGCAGCCTGGGAAGAGTATTTGAGAGTCAGCCGGGAATACGATCAGGATTCCTACCGGCAGGTGGCCGCTTACCAGGCGGTCGTTGTTGCTCAAAAGTTGCTTCAGTAATTCCAAACACCGACGGGATCCCTCAGGGATTTGAACCGGGAACAGGATGTATTTATGAAAAGAACGGATAGATGTCGGCTCCGAAGGAGCGGGGAATGTCTCCTTTGTATTATAGGATTGACGGCCTTTCTATTTTTGCCCCCCTCTTCGTTTGCGCAATCAGCAGTTCCCGATGAAGAACCGGTGGGTTCTGTATCGGACACGCTCATCGGGGACACGGCTATGGACACTACTCAGTCTCCTTCGTCGGCGACACCGGAACCTCTCCTTGAGACTGCTGGTTCGAATACCGTGCAATCTCCTTCGACGACAGTATCTGCCCAACCAGCAGCACCCGATGAAAAACCGGCGGCTTCTGTATCGGACACACTTGACGGGGCCACAGTTGCCGACACCACCCAGTCTTCTTCATCGGCGACACCGGAACCCTCCGTCGAGACTGCCGTTGCGGATACCATCATGCAATCTCCTTCGACGGATTCGACGGCAGCGGACAAAGAGATGGCCGGCGTGGATACGACTCAACATGCTCGCCGGGAAATTCCTGCCTTGCCTCTTTCCGAGGCTCAGGTGAAATTGGTGACCGCGTGCGAAAATTACGTGCAGCTTTTTCCTAAAACCGATCAGACCTCCCAGATTCTGGACATCGAAGCGGATGTGTATTTTACGGTTCGCGATTATGCCAAAGTCGTTTCCATCTGTCAACGTATCCTCGAAGAGTTCCCGCAGAGTTCCTACCGAGAAAAATCTTACCAACGCCTGATCCTCGCGTATTGGGAAAAGGGAGAATACGACGAAGTGGAACGATGGGGGGAAGAACTTCAGGCGTTGAACGTCTCTGAAAAACTCAAGCAATTCGCTCGCGAACGCGCTTTGGGGGCGATGATCGAACAGGCCAAGTTGCTGGATCAGAGCGATCCCGCGTTGGCCGCCCTGGAATACGAACGGATCGCCAAGAAAGAACTGGATCCTGAGGCGGCGGCTACGGCTTTGTTCAATGCAGCCGACCGGTACATGCGTGCCGAGATGTGGGAAGAAGCCGCCAATACCTATCGGAAGTCTGCGGCCATTTACCCCGATGGGGATTTGGCCGACGACGCATTGAACAACGCCGCTGTTGTCTATACCGAGAAAATGGATAATTGGGAACTGGCCGCCGAGGTCTACGAGGAATTGGCCAAAAGCTACCCGCAATCGGAGTATCAAGAAAATTCTTTGAAAAGTCTCAACTTCGCTTACACTGAACGCTTGAAAGACTGGGATAAAGCCGTCCAGATCAACAAGCTCTATGCGAAAGAGTATGCCGGAACGGAAGAGGCGCTTGCGTACGAATTCGAGAACACCGAGCTTTACGTCAAGATGGGACAAATTGACCAGGCGATTGAGGCGTATCAGGAGTTTATCGCCCGTCACCCTATGGATCCGAGAGCCGTGCAGGCGCGATACAGGCTGGGAGATCTGTTCGCCGAAAGACAGGAGGTTTCCTCGGCGAAAGAGGCATTCAATGAGGCGCTCAAAACCAACGATGCCATCCTAGCCGCAGGCGGAGAGGGGAACGATTTCTATGCGCTTCAGGCCGCTTACCGGATTGCCGAAATGAATTTTCAGACGTATCAGGTTTTTCTCTTTGAGCGACCGGATAGTCTCGCCGAGGACGTGTCCCGGAAGAGCACGTTGCTCAAAGAGGTATTGGCATCCTATGGAAGAGTGAACGATTTCCCCGATCCAGAAAAACAATTAGAAGCCGTATTTAAGATAGGTTTGGCGTACGAGTTGTTTGCCGATGCCTATCTCGGCCGCGCGCGTCCTTCCCAGCTCGATGCGGCCGAGGCAGAGCGGACCAAAGAGATCCATTTTGCGGCTTTGGAATTTTTTGGCAAAGCGAGGCAGACTTACCAGACCAACATCTCCCGATACGAAGAAGCGGCGGATGCCTTGGACACACTCGGGGTGGAATGGGTCGCCTCCTGCCGAAAACACCTAACCGTGCTCCCCGAAAAAGAAGTGAAGGCCATCTTCGAAGTCGGTCGGACGTTCGAAGCTTATGCGGACACCGCCGCGGGGCAAAAACCGCCGAGCGATCTGTTGGCATTGGAACAAGTGCAATTTGAAGTTGATGCCAACGCTATGGCGATTGACTATCTCGACAAAGCCGCCGAAGCCTATCGTCTCAATATGAATCAGTACGGGGAATACGTAGCGCCGTCGGACACTCTGGGAGAATATGCAGCTATAGCACCCTCGGACAGCGTGGAGGAAGCCGCATTCACAGATACTGTAACCACAACAGTGGCGCAATGGTTGCAACGATCCGGCGAACGCCTGGCTTCCATTCCCAAACGAAAACTGGTTCTTCGGGCGGAGCATCTAAGAGCCTATGTGGCTTCGTTTGTGGATTTCATCGTTCACAAAAAGTGGGAGGAGATCCTGCAAAATCCCAAGGCCAAGCCTATGTTTGAGGATATGCCTACCAATCGTTTCGCCTTGCAGAAAAAATTTGTTGAAACCAATCTTTTTCCCAAGATATACGACGAAATCGTTCCGGTGTACGAAGAGGTGCTCAGCCAGGCTCGAGAGATCGAAGTGGAGCCAACATGGCTGGACGGCGTAACCCGTGACTTGATCTGGGTTTACGACACCAGAGGACGCGTCTACGATTGGATCTCCGCGGAGGTCGCTGCGGATTTTGTGGAGAAAGAAAAACGGTGCGAAGCCTTCTTCAAATCCGGAAAGACGAGCGCTTTGGGAAACGACTACCTGGGACTATACGATCTTCTTCAGGATTTTGCTTACGAGAGTCTGACGGCTTATGCTTCAGAGGCTATAGATTATCATCGCGAAACGTTCACCTACGCCGAAGATCAGGACATACACTCTGATGCGCTGGATTCTCTCCGGCTTGATCAAATGGATCACGTCTATCGTCTGGCGCTTCGGTACGAGGTTTTATTGCAGTTTCTCAAAGAACAAGAGCAGAAGTATGCAGCGCTTGCCGACCGGGAGGACCCCGATGAAGGTGTGGAAGATTTACGCTACGCTTACGAGGATCTATCCCTGGCCTTTATAGACAACACAGCGCTTCTCTATGAACTCAATCTGGAATTAGCGCAGGACTATGGGGGAGAGAGCGGCGCTCAATACACTAAAGAGAGCGAGGATGGGCTCTGTCGCATAGATCCAGAACGATGCCCGATGGAGGGAACGCTTCAGACTTTGGAGTTGGTCACCGACGAGACCTGGCTGGTGTCCAACGTGGAAGAGGAGGGATGGACCTCGTTGGACTTCTCCGATGACCATTGGGCTCCGGCATCTTTGGGAACGATCCCTGAGGAACGCAGTATTCCGAACTTGGAGGACTTGGCGGGTAGCGATATCTGGGATGCCGCAGGCTCGGACACGGTATTTTTCCGAAAGAGATTCACACTTCCGGAAGCACCTAAACGGGCCACCATAAGTATGGGGGCACACGATATGTATTTTCTGTATGTGAACGGCCTTCTGGTTGAGCGGGACCATCAGGAAGGGATACCTCGCGATCTGACCGATCTAAATGTGCCTTTTTCAAAAGGGGAGAATCTTATTGCAGTGGTGGCCTACAATCTGGATAGCGATGCCGATACCACTGGATACGGTCTTCTATGTCGTATGAAAGTTGAGATGCTCATCCCAAAGGAAGAAGAAAAAACGCCCACCGGAGTACCTCAAGAATATCTCCAATTGGCGACTACGGAAAGCCTTCTGAGTCCTGCGGACTCCCTTTTTATGGTCACACTGGAGCCGTCCGAACGGGAAGCTTTTCTCAATTATAAAATGGCCGCGCAGAATGCTCAAATGGAAGCGGCCACCATCCAAGCGGATATTGATGCGCTCAAGCGTGCGCTCCGACGGGTAAATGCGGAGATCAAGAGGATTGCAGTTCAATTGGATACGTGGAATTGGATCATAGAGAGAAAGGAAAATTAACCCCTTATTCGAAAAGGAGGCGTTTCCTATGAAAGCCCTCTCACAAAAAAAACAAGTCGTCCTCGTTTTGATTTCGGCGCTTATTTTAGGATGGGTCTTTGTTGCGCATGCGCAATTGGTCCCACAGAGCGAACGATCCCTGGAGCGGCAGAGACAATCCCCTTCATCCGTCGCGCGGCAACCTTCTATACCAACTGTCGTGGAGCGGTCGGCTGGTGGTGTGATCCAGTTGAAAGGCACAAAAATTGATGTAAAGGTGCAGAAGCCTCAAGTTCAGCTTTTTTCCACCAGGCGAAAACCGGCTATGGGGAGAGGAGAACTGGAGAGAGCCTTCAGGGAGACGTTAAGAGTGGCTTCTGCCTGGGGGAGGGGGCATGTGCCGAAGACCGTTGTGCGGAAAAAGAAAAGCGGCAAGTTGCAAAAGAGGACGGAACGTGTACGGGACGCAAAGAACTAGGGAATCCCAAAAAAAAAGTAAAAACCGTCGGGAAAAGGGAAAAAAACCTTGACAAAAGGGACATTTTGTCGTATGTTTCTGCCAACATTTGACAATTGTTCTGTGAGATAGGTTTTTATAGAACCCCCGGCACACCCCTTTAGTCGGAAAGGAGTAATTATGGACAAGATGGCGATTGTCAAGTCGGTTATTGGTGATTTTTTCAACGAATTCGGCACAAGTCAGCCCGGATTTATATTTATGTGGATCATCGTAGTGGTCGCCGCTCTTGCGCTAGCTGTTTTGGCGGAGCGCGTCTATGTGGTCGTGATCCGGTCGAAAATCAATGTGAGCCGGTTCATGACGGAACTGATCAAGCTCATTCGCGCGAAAGACTTCGATAAGGCGATCGCTCTGTGCGACTCTGCTCCTGAAGGTGCCTTGTCAAGGATGGCGAAAGCAGGCCTTCGCGAGGTGGATCGAGGGGTGCGGCAGGTGCAGTACGCTATGGATGAGGCCTGCCTGTCCATCATCCCGGAGATCGAGAAACGGACACCCTATCTTTTTGTTTTCAGCAATGTCGCTACATTGTCGGGGCTAATGGGTACCATCTTTGGACTGATGTTCACCTTCAAGGCCATTGCGGTGCTTCCCGTGGCCCAACAGTCTCAGGCGCTGGCTTCGGGGATCTCGGCTGCTATGAACACCACGATCTTCGGCCTTATCGTAGCCATCCCGATTGTGCTTGCCTATCAGTGGATCTTGAGCCAGTCGAAGCAGGTGATTGACGATCTGGACGAGCAGTCTGTTCGATTGATCAATACCATACGGGAACTGTAAGGAGGAGGATATGGCGGAGAAATCCAAATCCCAAAAACAGGAAAGGGAAGAACTGACGCTGACGTTCAAGCCTTCGGCCAGAAGGCGAACGGCGTCGCAGCCCGGAGAGTTGAATCAGCTTCCCGTCATGAACCTGATGATCATCCTCATCCCCGTGCTGTTGGCTCAATCCGCAGCCGTCAAGTTGGCTTTGCATGAAGTAAACCTCCCTACCGGAAGGGGGGCGGGAGGAAGCGCCGCCACGGAGGAAGTTCAGAAAGAAGAGGAGCAGCTTAGCCTGACGGTGAACATCACGAGGCAGGGTTTCGA
>MVCQ01000110.1 GCA_002059205.1 Candidatus Latescibacteria bacterium 4484_107 | reverse complement strand
TGGTGATATCACCAACTATATTGGTATAATAGCCTTGTCTGCTGAAACATGCAAGAGGGAGATTCTCCGGGCATAGCGTTGGCTTAACCTGCAAGGACGGTTGGCGCGGGCCGTGCGTAAGCACGGCGCGTGACGAACGGCTTGTCAGCTGGAAGCTCCTATTATGGCTCCCCGTCAGGGCGGAGTGCCACGGAATCGCACTACTCTACCGCTCCCCAACCCCCATTCCCGAGCAAGGCGGAAACTTAGCTGCGATGGTACCATGTACAACTCGAGGCGACTCGGATCTCCTTCACCAGCGAAGAAGCAACCAGGGACGACATAGGTAGTGTCTCCAACCGCGAACGCCAACGTCACAACGGACTCGAACGATAGGCCAAGATCAGTCGCTGGCTCCCACGACCGAACCTGTACTTGGGCCGACACGACCGTCTTTCCGTCGCGGTCGACGAATCTCGCAGCCCCCTTTCTATCTATCACCAGACTATCACCTTCTGCAGTTTCCCAGCTGTCTGCGATGGCGGTTGGCGCCCAGGTCGGCACCCCGGTCTGGATCTTCTCCGCCGGCGTCGCACCCTCGATCGTCGCTCCAAAAGTGAGCAACGCCAGCGCTATGCAGAATGACCAACGTGACATCACGATTCTCCCTTCAATGTGAGAGTAGCCATAACAATGCGTTCAGCGGCCGAGTTGCAGTCCAACGAGGTCCGACTGCAATGCTTCGTTATTTTTTGTCCTTCCGGATCATATTGATGTCTCTCCCATGCGTCTTACGTCTAAGTTGCCGTTTCCTGCGCGTATTCCGTGAAAAGCTTTCGGACCTGCCCCCTGCCAACCAGTTTTGAGAACAACCGGTAATTATTTTGTTTGAATCTTATCCGTCCGGCAATCAGCGCGGGATGAATCTTTAGCTTGTCGGCCCAAGAAATCACGTCGGCGGTTTTGGGCGCTTTTTCAGCATCCAATTCCGGCCAGTAGCTTTTGGGGATCAGCGCCGCGGAAGCCATCTCATCCGCCTCGTTTTCCGTGTCATCCTCGTGGTCTCCATTTTGACCACGCAGATCAAGATCATCGACAATGAGTCTGCACTTTTCGGACAAATGTAGCGAAAGGTGCGCTAATTCGTGGAGCAGGGTAAACCAAAAATTATCGAGACGATCGTGACGCAGGGTCAGGGCGACAAGAGCGTTACCGTCCGGCAGCAACATGGAGCCGCCATCCAGGTAGGTTTTGGAAAGGTGGGGGACGACGATTAATTGAATCCCTTGTTTGGCAAGATATTCACGGGCCAAAAGAGGGCCGTTCTGGAAGTAGCTCAACCTGGCGATATCTTTCAACGTAGATAACGTCAGGTTCTTTTTCTGAAAGGGCGTTCCCGATGGGTTTTTCAGGGCAAGGGCCGACACGCGCATGCACCAGGCGGAAACGGAATACGGGTCCGCTTTGGCATTGAGCCGGCCTGCAATTCCCTGGCGGAACAGAGGCGCGGACAACGCATCAAAACCTCCCGCAGCTTCGACAAAGGGACGCATCACCTCTTCGGCCCTTTCGCGCATCCCGTTAACTGCAGTCACCCACCCCCGTTTCGCCATTTCCCGCAGCGGAAAGCGCGACCATTCCACATCGGGCCGTGTGTTCGGAAATTGTCCACCCGGCTCCTTCAATAATACCTCAGCGGGTATGCCCAGTCCCTTGTGAAGCCCCCGCATCATCGAAAGCGTAAGCGGGCGTTTCTTGTTCAGCACCTCAGACACTTTGCTCTTAGTTCCGATGAAAGGAACCATGTCCTTCTGCCCCAAGCCCAGTTGTTCCATCCGGAACTTGATCGCGTCAATAGGATCGGGCCGGCTGATAGGAAAGTGACGTTCTTCATACATTTCAACAAGCGCGGTCACCAGTTCCAACTCATCCATTTCGGCGGTGTCGGGTTTGGCATCCATAAGCTGCTCAATGCGGGATAGTGCCTTGTCGTAATCTTCTTCATTCTTTATCAGACGTGTAATCATTCAGATTACCTCCGCATTGATTTTATCATACTCTTGGTGCGTTCCAATAAAGCGTACAAACACGGTTTTCGAGCCATAGTTGATTCGGACTATTAGTCGGTACTTATTTCCTGCGATGTTGAAAACGACCCGGTTGTCCTTGAGAATGCTGGCAGATCGATACTGTTCTTTAACATCCGCCGGTGATGCCCACTGCGCACGGCTCGCTTCATAGTACCATGCCTCCAAAGGTCCCTTGGCATCCTGACGCCCAGGGCGCTCGTAAAATTCGATCAGGGTTTTTCGCTTGATTAGGTGCATAAATTAATGAATTCCGGGAAACTTGTCAAGTAAAAAGTTCCCATATTGGGAACTTTGTTGATTTTTCTTTGCCAAACTCTAAGAACTGAGTTGCAAGGGAATGCCCACACGCAGGGCAACTCACCGGCTTCACGAGCCCCGCCTTGCGCGTCGCTTCCTTGATCTCCCCCTTTTGTTTTGGGGAAAAACTTGACGCAGAAGATACAGCATAGCTTCAGTAAAGTCAAGGGGAAAAATGGGGGCTTGCCTCCCGAAGGGGACACGTCTGAGCAGCGAATCTCCGCAGGTTTAAAGCCGATTAGGAAAAGGCCCTGACTCGATAGGGAGTCCGGGCCTTTTTGTTTGCGCTTGCCTTTGCTCTGAGCATGATCCCGGCACCCTTTGACAGGTGGGGAAGTTGTGAAATCCGACCGGTGCGCTTCGTTGTGGGATGGCATGGAAAAAGCCGTTGACAATGGAGCGGAGATGCTATATATTTGGTGCATTGCTGTTGATCAAGCATCCTGTCGAAATCCAACGCTCACAGGGCACATAGTGGCATTATTGATCTTCGTCGCGGCCAATTCGCTCCTGCTGCTTCTCCAAATGACGAATGATGCATGACGCGCCTTTGTCCTGTGATATTTCAATAAAGGAGATCTCATGAGATTACACCACGTCATCCGTGCTCAGCAATTTGGAAGAAACGTCCTGGCGGAGATCTTCGAGACGGCTTCAGAGATGGAGCGCATCGTCCGGCATGGCGGCTCGGATTTGCTCGCCCGCAAAGTGATGGCCACGGTTTTCTATGAGCCCAGCACCCGAACGCGGCTTTCCTTCGAGTCCGCGATGCACCGGCTGGGAGGCGAAGTGATCGCCACTGAAAACGCGCGGGAATTTTCCTCCGCCGCCAAAGGGGAAACCCTTGAGGACACCATCCGCATCATAGAAGGCTATGCGGATGTAATTGTGCTTCGGCATTACGAAAGCGGGGCTGCCGAACGCGCAGCCTCCGTTACCGATGTACCCATCATCAACGCGGGCGACGGCCCGGGCCAGCATCCCACCCAGGCTTTGTTGGATATGTACACCATCCAGAAAGAAATCGGGCACCTGGACGGCATCTCCATCGCGATGGTGGGCGATCTGGCCAACGGTCGAACCGTGCGCTCGCTTTGCTATCTTCTGGCCAAATGCGAGGATATCACCATCCATTTCGTCGCGCCGGAGATCGTGCAGATGAAGGACGACATCAAGGAATACCTGACCAAGCATGGCATTGCCTTCGTCGAGGAGAGCGATTTGAAAGCCGTGGCTTCCAAGGTGGATGTCATCTATCAGACCCGCATCCAGAAAGAACGCTTCGGAGATCGCATCGAGGACTACAATAGGGCCTCCGGGGTGTATATCGTGGATCGGCACTTGTTGAGCGTGATGAAACCGGATGCCATCGTGATGCACCCCTTGCCTCGCATCGGTGAAATCAAGCCCGAAGTGGACGGCGACCATCGGGCCGCGTACTTTCGGCAGGCCCAGAACGGGCTGTATATCCGGATGGCGCTGCTGAAGATGCTGCTCTGCAATGAATAACTGGTGATTGGTAACTGGTGATTGGTGAACCCATCGTTCGAGTGGAATTTTGGGGTTGGTTCGGGATTTTGGTATCCCGAATCCACTTGTATGCCGTCCTTGTCAGGAGGTCGGAATTCACCACGGACGGGACGGAGTTGAACTCCGTCACATCCGCGGGTTTCAAGTGATTTTTGAGATATTTTTGTACGTTTTTTCAGCACTCAACCTAACCCCCCGGCCCCCTTCCCTGCAAGGGATGCGCAGTGCAAAATAAGGGCGCATCACAGGGAAGGGGGAGCATTCGTTTCCCGGCTTCGGAAAAATAGCTCCCCTCCCCGTTTCGGGGAGGGGACGGGGGAGGGGTTCTGAGAAAAGAATGAACAAACGCTTCCTGAACAGTACTCCATTTGATGACGGAGCGCGTCGGGGAGGTTTTTCGTTTCCACGCAGGAGCGTAGAAACGAGAGGATTAGTGAACCCCTCGTTCGAGTGGAATTCGATATGAAAAAATGGGTGATTCGCGGCGGACGCGTGCTCGATCCGGCCATCGGCTTCGATCAGGTGACGGATATTTGGATTGAGGACGGGAGGATCGCTCATCTCGGAGACGGGGAGGCGGCGTCCGGTGTGGAAGTGATCCACGCCGAAGGGTTAGTGGTGGCTCCGGGCTTGATAGACATGCACGTCCATTTTCGGGAGCCGGGGGATGCGCACAAAGAGACCATCGCCTCGGGCAGCGCGGCGGCGGAGTCCGGCGGGTTCACTGCGGTGGCTGTTATGCCCAACACGAAGCCGGTGGCGGACAGCGCGGAGCACGTGCGGTGGGTGCTGAATCGCGCCAGGGGAGGGCCGGTTCGGGTGCTTCCGATTGCCGCGGTGACGAAGGGACAACGAGGCGAGGCCCTGGTGGAGATGAAAGCGCTGAGGGCCGCCGGAGCAGTGGCGTTCTCCGACGACGGCCAGCCCATAGAGGACGAGAGGCTTATGCGGCGCGTTTTGGCACGCAGCCGGGAACTGGACGTGTTGATCATCACGCACTCGGAGATCAAATCGCTGAGCCGGAGCGGCTGCATAAACGAGGGGGATGTGGCGTCCGAACTCGGCGTAAAGGGCATCTCGCCCGAAGCCGAATCCCGCATGATCGCCCGCGATCTAAAGCTATTGGAGGAGATCGGAGGCCGGCTTCACATCGCCCACGTCAGCGCGGCCGAATCCGTAGCCTTTATTCGTGCGGCCAAAACGCGGGGCCTTCCCGTAACCTGCGAGACCGCTCCGCATTACTTTACGCTGACCGAGGAGGCCGTGCGCACGTTTGGTCCGAACGCCAAGATGAGTCCCCCGCTCCGCACCGCGCGCGACGTGGCCGCGATCCGGGAGGGCCTGACCGACGGCACGATTGACGTCATCGCCTCGGATCACGCGCCGCACGCGCCCCAGGAGAAAGCCCTCGGACTAAAGGCGGCTCCGTTCGGTATTGTGGGGCTGGAGACCAGTCTGGGACTGGTGCTCACCGAATTAGTGCAGCCAGGTTTGCTCTCCCTTTCGGAGGCCATCGCCAAAATGTCCCTCCGACCGGCTCAGATTCTCCGCGTGGAAGGCGGACGTATCCGGGAAGGTTGTTCGGCTGATCTGACTTTGATCGCACCGGACGAGGATTGGACCGTGGACGTCGGACGCTTCCGATCCAAATCCCGAAATACCCCCTTTGCCGGACGCATTCTCCGGGGGCGCGCGGTGATGACTTTTCGGGGCGGGGAGAAACGGGGGAGGGATAGGTAGAGGCCCTGTTCAATCCTTCGATCTCCGCGCCGAATTTTACGGGTTTTGAACGCGCAGAGGGCGAAACGAGAAAAGAAAGTGAGAAAGTGAGACGGTGAGACGGTGTCCCTCCCTCTTCCC
>MVCQ01000109.1 GCA_002059205.1 Candidatus Latescibacteria bacterium 4484_107 | reverse complement strand
TCGCTCTTGTCTGCATTTTTAGTGTCTCCTTACAACAAGTCAACGGATATCCCAAGTATATACACTGCGCCGACAGAGAAAACAACCGTCCCGTGAGAAAAATACCGGCTTGGGGATCCTGACATCTGAGTTCACTTCCACACTCCCGCGTGGGAGCGAGAGGATGACTACGGAGCCAGCGTAACCTCCACCTTCAGCCCCTTTCCGTCGGGCATGGTGACGCTCCGTTCCTGCGCATCGAAGTCGGCCCAAGGCTGGCCATTGATCCGCACCCCGGCAATCCGCACCGAAGGATCATCCACGAGCGAGACGAAATGTTTTCCCGGACCGTTCAATTTGAAATGGAGCACGGCAGGTTGTTTGTTCACGTATAGATTAAGATAGAGATAATTGAGCAATCCGTGCTCGATTTCGTGATACGAGGTCTGCCAGGGTGCGGCTTTCCGGCCGTCTCCGATAAGCGATCCATCGGGCGAGACGCTTCCGAATACGCCGCCGTATTCGTGATCTACAAAGTAACGGTCGTAGAAAAGCTCGCCCTTTCGGAATCGATCCAAATACTGCTCCTCCTGCGTGAGATGATAAAGCTGAAGCTGCAGGAAGGAACCGTATATCTGGATCCACCACGATATAGTTGGAGACGCTACAGGACGATAGGGAGACGTTTTTTCCACCAGATCGTACCATCCGCCTCGCTGAGCATCCCATCCGCAGCGACAGACTTTATCTCCCAACGCCTTGCCGCGTTCCAGATAGATCGTATTCCCGGTCTGATGGTAAAGGCGCAGGAAGGAGAGGACGGCCGTGAGTTGCGCACCTATGGAGGCCACCTCCACATCGTTCACCTTGTAAGGCGTGCGCTTCCATTTCCGGTCGAAAAAACTGTGAAAACCATACACCCAACCTTCCTCGGGATCCGTCATCCGATCCAGCGTCAGATCGGTCAGGTGCGCCGTCCATCGTAGAAAATCCGGATCGCGGGTTGCCAGCCCTGGTAGTATCCGCCGAATTGATCATCGTGGGCAGCCGTCCTACGAATTCGGACGGATTCCTCGATGCGCGACCGGACCCGCTCGTCTCCCGTGGTGAAATAGTACAGGGCGAGCCCCACATTGGTATAAAGCTGTAACTCCACACTCTTGCTCGTGCACTTGGGCGCTCCGGTCTGGGTCAGCGAGTTGAACCATCCGCCGTATTCTTCGTCCCACGCATGTTCCAACAGATAGTCGGCTCCTTCCCGGGCGACCTCGAGATATTTGTCTTTCCCTGAAAGAAGGTAGGCCGCGGAGAAGCTGAACACCTGACGGCTGATCATCGCAGGAATCTTGTCCCAGGGCGGCATGGGCTTCCATTCACGGGATAGATTCGTGTAGAACGCCCCGTGGTCTTCGTCCCGCACGTGCTCGAACCAGTACGGCATCAGGTCGTCCAGGACCTGATCGCGCCAGAACGTGCCGTCCATGAACTCCATCCCCTCCTCCGTTTTCGCCTTCACAGGATCTCTTTTCTGGGCGGAAAAAACGAGTCCCGAACTCCAAAGAATCCCCCCACTCAAAAGCAGCAGGAATCCCAAGCCTGCACTCGAAATCTTTCTCAAGCATCCCGTTCGGATCTTCATTTCAGCGCCTCCCCTTTCGAATTTCGGATTGCGGATTTCGGATTTCGGATTGAAAACACCAATCACCAATCCATCAGACTCCAAGCCTTCCCTTCGAGGCTTCGTATTCCTCCCACAACGCCCTGGGGAACCGTGCGCCGAACTGTTTGAAGAATTTTTTGATGTCCTCCAGTTCCTGTTCCCATTCACTGGGATCCACGGAAAGAAGCGCTTTGATGGTTTCCGGGGACAGGTCGAGTCCCGTCATATCCAGGCTGTCCGGCTTAGGAACCCACCCTATAGGCGTCCAGTCCGCACCGGCTTTGCCCTCGCACCGTTCGAGGATCCACTCGATGACACGCAGGTTGTCTCCGAAGCCCGGCCACAGGAAGTCCCCTTTCGTATCCTGGCGGAACCAGTTCACGTGAAAAATCTTCGGAGACTTTTTCATTTTATCCCCCATATCTAACCAATGCTGAAAATAGTCCGCCATATTATACCCGCAGAACGGACGCATCGCCATCGGATCGCGGCGCACCTCTCCCTGTTTGCCGTATTGCGCGGCCGTCCGTTCGGAGGCCATGGTCGCGCCCACGTAAACCCCGTGCCGCCAACTGAACGCTTCATAGACCAGCGGCGCGAGATGAGCACGGCGCCCTCCGAAAATGATCGCGGAGATATTGACGCCGTGGTGATGTTCCCATCGTCTCGATATGGAGGGGCATTGAGCGGCCGGTGTGGTGAATCGGGCGTTCGGATGTGCGCCCGGAATTGGCTTTCCATCCGCGTCCGTCAAGCCCGGTTTCCAGGGTTCTCCTCTCCAGTCCGTACCCTCGGGCGGATCGCCTTCTCCGTCCTCCCACCAGACGCCGTTGTCCTTCGTATGAAGCACGTTGGTAAAGATGGTGTTCTTTTTCACGGTCTCGAAAGCATTGGGATTGGTCTTCATGTTGGTTCCGCAAGCGACCCCGAAAAAACCCGCCTCCGGGTTGATCGCCCACAATGCGCCGTCCGTATCCACCCGCATCCAGGCGATATCGTCTCCCACAGTCCAGATGCGGTATCCCTTCACTTTTAATCCCTCCGGCGGGACCAGCATAGCGAGATTCGTCTTTCCGCACGCGCTGGGAAATGCGGCGGCCACGTAGTTAATGTCGCCTTCGGTGTTCTCCACGCCGAGAATCAACATGTGCTCGGCAAACCATCCCTCCTTCTTAGCGAGAAAGGAGGCGATGCGCAACGCGAGGCATTTTTTGCCAAGCAGCACATTTCCCCCGTACCCGGAACCCACGCTCCAGATGGTGTTGTATTCCGGAAAATGGAGGATCAGGCGTTTATCGATATCGCGCTCCGCCTTTCCGTGGAGACATTTGGTGAACTCTCCATCCGACCCAAGCTGTTCGAGCACCTCGGTTCCGACGCGCGTCATAATCAGCATGTTCAGCACCACATAGATGCTGTCCGTCAGCTCGACTCCGATCTTGCTGAAGGACGAACCCACTGGGCCCATGGAGAACGGGATCACGTACATCGTGCGCCCCTTCATCGAGCCTCTGAATATCTTTCCCGCCCTCCGATAGCCCTCAACCGGACTCATCCAGTTGTTGATCGGACCTGCGTCCTCCTCGTTCCGCGTACAGATATAGGTCAGGTTCTCGGTCCGGGCCACATCGTTAGGCGCGGTTCGGTGATAGACGCATCCGGGCCATTTCTCCTGATCGAGTCCTTATGCGTGAAACGTAAAACGTGAAATAGAAGACGACTACGTTTTACCCTTTACGTTTTACGTTTTACGTTTTACGTGTGTTTGGTTTGAGGGGTCAGAGCGACTCGCCGAGGATCCGCTGAAGCGTTTTGCACGCTTTGCTCTTGAGGCCCTTATACCCGCCTCCTCCATATACGTTATGAAAGACCTTCAATGTATCGTCGCAGCCATTGAGGATTTCCTGCTTTACGAGAAGGAAAAGGTCCTTGAGCGGAGGATACGGATCGTCCTCGTATTCCTCTTCCGCTTCCTCGTTCAGATCGAAGCAAAACTCCACGAAGAGGTCCTTTTCCCCCTCGCGCTCCACGGCAATCAGGCCTTCATCATCGTTCCCCAGCGCGTACGATGAAATACGCTCGAACAGAGCTCCGGTGTAGTCGAAGTGCATCCGACAATAAAAGACCTCAATCACCTCGGTAATGGAGAGATCAAAAAAATCTTTCAAAAGCTCATCCGCCGTCTCCAACTCGACAAGATCTATGAAAAATCCCCCGTTTCGAAACTCCCCGTCGGGATGCCGCAAGGTCACATGGCGTTTCTGATCCGGCGTCAGCGGCGCGATGGATCCGAAGATATAATGATCCTCCTCATCAGAAAGATCAAGGAAGTCCTCCCCCTGGCCTATCCCCATCTCCGAAAGCACGTTCGAAATCCCTTCCGCGACATGAACTTTAAGCGCCGTCCGCTTCTCCCGCTCCAAAAGCAGGGCCTCCGGATCCACCGCCACATCAAGAATCCGTTTTTCCACGAGACGATGGTACCGCACGAAGTCCTCCGGCAAAGGTAATTCCGCTTGCCGGTTCGCCTCCATCGCATCCTCGACGATCGCCTGCGCCCCGACGAAAGAGATTTCCTCCAACGGCACCCCATGCTCTTTCGACTCCCTGATAAGGCCCAAAAACTCCCGTTTGCTCATTCCCTGCGAGGCAAAGAAATCCAGGATGGCCCCCTCCATCTCAAACAGGTCTATCAAAAACGAAAATGTCTGTATCTTTCCGCGCTCCAATTCCCACGCCATAAAAAGCTGCTGTAGTTCTCCAATCACGTTTAAATCGGATGCGTAGGCTTTGTAAAACAAATTCTTCCGGATCGCTTTCGCAATCCGGTTTTTCGGCTCGACGCCTTTCAGTTTGAGCTGGCGCAATGCACTCCGGGCTTCCGTGCGCACGTCCTGATCCGAAGCCATCTCCGAAAACGCCAACAGGAAATCCGCGGCGTTCGATGTCGCTCTTTGCCCGCAGGATTCGATAAAATAAAAAAACACACCGACGCCATCAACCGTTTGCTCGCGCATCTCGTCCACCACCAGCATCATCTCCTGAAGCTCATCCGCGCCGCCCACTCGTTTCATGTCCTCGAGGATTCGGTCCAGCGTCCGTTCCAGAATCGCATCCGCGGCGTCTGCATCCCCGGGGCCAAGAACAATAGGAGGATGCTTCATATCAATCTCCTCGCCCTGTTCCTCAAGAAGCGTAAGCGCAACCATTTTCGCCCCCAGTGCTTTCTCCGGGGAATGGACCACCGCCCACAAGCGATCTTTGTCCTCCTCCTCATCCACAACGGCTTCCAGCGCCCAGAACAGGGCGACCTGGTGGTCCGGGGACCACTTATCAAGACGACTGAAAAGATCCGCCTTCACATCATCGAAATACGAATCCAGGAGGACATCCAATCGCTCATCGGCTTCCTCCTCGCTCCATTCTTCCCGCTCAACCTGGTCGAGAAGCGTATCCAATTCGCTTTTCACGAGCAGGCGATAATTCACGTTGTCCGATGGTTTGGGTTTCTTTTTCGTTTTCTTTTTTTTAGACATTCCATCCTCCGCCGGGAAGACGCGTGGTGATTGGTGATTGGTGATTGGTGATTGGTGATTGGTACTTCACGTTTTACGCTTTACGGTTTCCCTGACCCCTGGCCCCTGACCCCCGTTCTCTTTCACGTTTCATCAGCCGCTCTCTGACTTTCGTCAGACGATCTCCCTCCCCCTCTATCCGCCTGATTTCGGACTCGATCCGCGTCCGCACGTGATCCAACCCGAGATTCCCCGTTGCGCCAAGATGCGTCCTTTTGCGGATGCTGGCCGCCGGATCCCCGGTCTTCAATTCGTCCAATCGCTTCGCCACGTCCCGGTAAGCATCCCGAAAAGGCGTGCCTTCCGCCACGAGACGAAGCGCTTCGTCCGCGGCAAATAGCTCCGGCGTGAACGATTTTACCAGCACGTCTTGGTTCACCCGAAGACGCGTGAAAATCAGCCGCACCACCTTCAGGCAGGACTCCGTGGTACCCAGCGCCTCCATCAGCGGTTTTTTGGTATCCTGAAAATCCCGATTGTATCCCGACGGCAGATTGCGGACGATCATAATCATCCGAAGCAGCCGGGAGACCACGCCGGCGGATTTGGCCCGCACAAGTTCGAGCGGATCCGGATTGCGTTTCTGGGGCATGATGCTCGATCCGGAGCTGTGCTCCTCCGGCAGGGTGAAGTACCCGAACTCCGGGACGCTGAACAGAATCAGATCGTTGGAGAGCTTGGAGAGATCCTCCGTCACCTGAGAAAGCGCAAAAAGCACCATCGCCTCGATCTTGCCCCGGCTGTTGTTGGCGTAGAGCACGTTGTTCTGCACCCGGTCGAAGCCCAACAGGTCGCTCGTACGCTGGCGGTCAATGGGGAGCGGCACGCCATAGCTCGCCGCCGAACCCAAGGGGCATTGATTGTTCAGATGATACACGGTCTTCAAAAGCTCCAGATCATCCAACAACGATTCGGAAAACGCTCCGGCCCAGAGGCCCACCGATGAAGGCATGGCCCGCTGGGTGTGCGTGCGTCCGGGCATCGGGACTTCTTTGTGCCGGTCCGCGAAATCCGTCAGCGTCTCCGCGAGCTTCAAAAGTTCCGTCTCCACCGAAAGCAGACGCGCTCGCGTGTATATCCGGGTATCCACGAGCACCTGATCGTTCCGGGACCGGGCCGCGTGGATTTTTTTGCCGAGATCGCCTAACTTCCGGGTCAACGCGTTCTCGACGGCCGTGTGGACGTCCTCGTCCTCCCGTTTGATCTCGAAATCCCCGCTTTGGCTCTCCTGAAGAATCTCAAGAAGCGCCTCCCTGAGCGACCGAAACTCCTCCTTCGTGAGCACTCCGATGCCGGAGAGCATCTCGGCGTGGGCGATGCTGCCCAATACGTCAGCCTCGATCAACGCCCGATCCAAAAGGGTATCCTCCCCTACCGTGAATCGCTCGATCTCCGTATTTAGATCCGTTCCTCTGTCCCACAATTTAGCCATGGTTTCCTTCCCAAAAACACCGACTTGCCGCGAAGGCACGAAGGGTTTTTCTGTATCTTCGCAGCTTCGAATCACAATTTGGGCTTTAGTTTGGTGACGCAGAGCATCAACGTTGCGTTCCCATGCAGAAACGTGGCGTGGGAACGAGATAGACACTCCGAAACGCACTAAAAAAATCAGTCTCTAATCGCCACGGTTTCCATAATCTTCACCCCCGGAACCTTCACGGTGAGCACGCCATGAGCGAAACAATAGTCCGCCGCGCGGCCGCCGGGTTCCAGGATCACCGTCTTCGGCGGCCGGAGCATCCGAACTTTCAGCGTCACGGGCCCGCGAGGCACAGCGCGCTCGTATTGCGTCTCCAGACTGATATTCACCGCCTCCACGGCAATATTCACGAGGTGGCAGAATGTGGCGCCGCTTGATTGTTGATAACGCACCGACAGCTCGACCGGCCCGTCGGCCTCGGTCAAAAACCGCGGATCGGGCACTATTTGGTCGATTACACTCAGAATAAACCGGCGCAATCCGAAGTAGTGAATCCGCTCGTAATGGCCAAACACTCCGGCGGCGAGATACCACGCCTCGCCCTTGCCGAATCTGTTGCGAGTGAGCAGCGGAGTGTCGCTCTCCCTAAAACTCTCCGGTGCCAGCCAGCCGGTGACTCGGTTCGCCATACTGCCGCTGACCGGCTCCAAATTGGCCAGAACGACCTCGGCGCCGGCGGGTTTGACGCGGATCAGATCGATGTCCATCCCCAGGGCGCAAATCACGTTCGGGTCATCGACCGGCGCCTCGTCTACGATTTCAGGTGCAACTTTGACACACGGCTTTAGTTCGCTTTCGATCTTGCATTCCACTTCGAGCCCAAGCAGATCAGCCAGCGTCTGCCGGTTCCCGTCTCCGAGGCCGCTGCGCCCGGCTATAAGCAAGCGTCCGCCCTGTTCGACAAATTCGCGAAGCCTTGCCCTCGTCGCATCGTCAAGGTGCGTTTGCCCGGCAAGGATCACCAGCCGATACCGGTTCATTCTTTGGGCGAAGTTCACTTCATTGACGATGTCGTGATGCCTTCCCCCGTACAGCAGCGCCCGGTGGCCCCCCCATACCGGCCTGTTGCCGGGCTTAAATTGCATGAACCCTTCACTGTGTACGTAAAAGCTCGTTGTCGTGTGCAGGAGCGCGATTTCGGCAAGCGATTCGGTCCCCCGCAGCATGTCACCACGCTGGTGCACGAAATCGGCTGCCTCTAAGCATCCCACCGGATTGTGCCGGCTGGTCCAGTTATACCAGATTGCCCCGTTTGCGATGGCTGAGGAAACCTCCTGCAGAAGTTGATCGCGCCCTTTCGGGTAGGTTTGGAACGACGGTTTCGACCAGGGATTGTGGCTGACCTGATCCCATGTCATCACGTCATGCGGGCAGCCCTGGGTGGTGTCGAACCGGGCTTTCAGGGAGGCGCACCACGCGCCGGTGTTCTCAAATTCCGGCGTGTCGCCCGTCAGCCAATCCACCCATTCCGGCACGGGATCGGGGTTGACATAGGTATAGGACCAGTTGCTTGCGTAAGCCGCGTTGTTTTTATGGCAGACATCAGCGGCGGATTTCTGAAATGCGCGGAATATCTTGCGGTGGAAGGCCATCCACTTCCGCCACGCGATGACGGTTTCAGGGGGAGGCGGGTCCGTGCGGACATCTTCCAGGCGGCCGAAGGGGGTGGGCGCCGTCATCCCAACCTGCTCTCTAAGCAGGCGGGGCGGTTCGAGGCCCGTTTCTTCTTTGAAACGCGCCACGCAGCGATCGCAGTAACACGGCCACAGATACCAGCAGTCGCCGTCAACCCACAGAGCGTCTGCCCCGTATTCGCCGGTCATCTCGTCAACCTGGGGCAAAAACCATTCGGCGGCGTATGGGCTGGTGAGGCACATCGGGCACCCGGCAAATTTGTCGGACGAGGGTTCGCCGTTTTGTTCGATCCGGATCCACTCGGGATGTGCGTCGCCCGCGGCCGTGTTTCCCACACCGCTGTGCTGGCTGATAATTTTGATGCCCAGGCTTTTTGCCTGCCGGATCCTCCCGAGCGTCTTTTCGCACGTATCCGCATCGTGAGACGGCCCGATTTTTGTGGGATAATTCATCACCCCGTCGTGGGACGTTCCGAGCAGATTAACGGCCGTAGGGCGCAGCCTTTTCAGGTAGCCGATGAATGAGTCGTCGCGGATACCGCCGTGAGTCAGTTCAAGCACATTGGCTTTGTGGAGCCACTTCGGTCTTTGCCACGTCTTCATCAAATAGCTCTCTTTCCTTGAGAAGTTTGCCCGGTATCATGCTATCTTTGGCCTTTTCTTCATCGGGCCTCTTGCGCCTGCATGATTCATAAATTTCGAGGGGAAAATAAAATACTTTTCCCCTACAAAATTCTTCTTTGCTCTTGTGCAGCAAGCTCTTTTAGA
>MVCQ01000108.1 GCA_002059205.1 Candidatus Latescibacteria bacterium 4484_107 | reverse complement strand
GACCTTTCTGAGGGGATTTGCGCGGGGGCTGGGGATGTTGGGGGGATTGGCGAGACGGGTTATTGGGGCTCTCTGGCCTTTTGGTACGGCACGCCTATGATGAGCACGCCTATGATGAAAAGTAAGCCGTTCTTGTTGTAAACTGTTTTTGGTTTACTAATTAAGTAAACCAAAAATAAGGAGTAAGCCAATAAAGTTCACTGAGGGAATGACTTTGATATTTGGGTTTTACAATTTAACATTCTTTGGGCATTTCTTCGCTGGAATTGGGTATTCCTATGCGTCACAAAATTCTCATTATTATCCCGGCCTATAACGAGGCTGCCTCCATCCGGGAGGTGATTGCCGGATTAAAGGCCAGCGTCCCGCACGCGGATGTGCTGGTGATCAACGACGGTTCAAGGGATAACACGTCGGAAATCGCGCGAAAAGAAGGGGCGATGGTGCTGGATCTGTCCTTCAATATGGGGATCGGCGCGGCCGTGCAGACGGGTTTTTTGTTTGCGGAGCAGCGGGGATACGATGCGGCGGTGCAGGTGGACGGAGACGGCCAGCACGATCCGGCGGACGTTCCCGCGCTGTTGAAGGAACTGTTTGAGACAAAAGTCAACATGGTGATCGGGTCGCGGTACCTTCGGAGAAATGGGTACGTCTCGACAAAGCTGCGTCGGATCGGGATTCGCTTCTTCGCGTTTTTTCTTTTTCTGTTGACTCGAACTTACATCGGCGATCCCACGTCGGGATTCCGGGCCATGGATCGCGAGGCCATCCGTTTTTTTGCGTCGGGGTATCCATCGGATTATCCGGAGCCGGAGGCCTTGATCCTGCTGCATAAGAAGGGGTTGAAGGTGGCCGAGGCGCCGGTGACGATGCGCCCGAGAAGCGGGGGATCCTCCTCTATTCGGATGGCCAGGGCGTGTTATTATATGTTCAAGGTAACGCTTTCCGTGGGCATGGGGATGTTCAAGCGGGTGGAGTAAAGACGGGTGATTGGTGATTGGTGACCCGATTTCGGATTTGGGATTGCGGATTGGCCGCTCCGCCCCACTCACCACTCACTACGCACGAAGTTTTTGAGGAGGCGCACCATGTATTCGTATTCCAGATTGCAGGGAATGTTCATAGTGAGTTCGCTTTTGCTTTTGTTGGTGCTGTTCGAGTTGATCCGACGGCGGAAACTGGAGGAGCGGTATGCCTTGTTGTGGATCATCACGGGAGGGGCGTTTTTGGTGGTCTCCCTTCGGACGAGTATCCTGGATCGGATCGCCGGATTTCTCGGGGTGCTCGTTCCGGCCAATGCCTTGTTTCTGTTCGGACTGGTGTTTATGATCGTCCTGGTGTTGAGTCTGACCGTGGTGCTGTCTGCTCTGGCGCGCAAAAACGATCGGCTGAGCCAGCGGTTGAGTTTGCTGCAGTTTGAGGTGGAGGAGTTGAGGGCAATAAGAGACAAGGAGAAAGTGAGGGATGGATGACCGACGAACTGAGGAGACCATGAGCCAGGGAGATCAGAAGATGAATAACCAGGAGGCTAAGGAGATGAAGGGACCGTCTCCCCGTCTCCCCGTCTCCCCGTCTCCCCCTCGGGGGGATGGGATGGGACGGGTGAGGTTTCATTGGCTCGCTTTAGGCGTGATGGTAGTCCTGGCGCTGGGGATCTATGCCAATGCGATGCACGCCCCGTTTCAGTTCGACGATGCGGACAGTATCGACAAGGTGCGCACGTTCGATCATATCGGGCGCTTGTTAAAACAGCCCACGCTGTATAAGCACCGAATCGTTCCGTATCTGACGCTCGCAGTGGATTATCGCTTGTGGGGACATCGTACGTTCGGATATCATCTGTTCAATGTGATCGTGCACGTGCTGAATGGTTTTCTGGTTTATCTGATCACCCTCCGGCTGTTTGATTGCGGATTGCGGATTGCGGATTGCGGACTGAAAAATCGCCAACCCGAAATCGGAGAGGAGGCGGCGCCGGGAGGGTTGGGGCGGGGGCAATCCGAAATCCGAGATCCGAGATCCGAAATCGATGATACGCCGGCGCAATCGGATTTCTTTTCCCCGAAGGCTCTGAGGGACGGGTCTTCCCGGCAAATGTTGGCCCTGATGATTGCGCTGCTTTTCCTGACGCATCCCTTGCAAACCAATGCGGTGACGTATATTGTAGAGCGGATCGTGTTGCTGGTAACGTTTTTTTATTTTTTGGCCTTCTATGCGTTCATACGAGCCTATCCGCCCGGAGAGAAGATCGGAAGGATGCCCAAGGCCCTGTGGCTTCTTGGAAGTTTCGGGGCGTTCTTCCTGGCGCTGTGGTCCAAGGAGATTGCGGCGACGCTGCCGGCGGTCGTTTTGCTGTATGTGTTGTTGTTCGTGGTGGAGGATCGCAGACGGTTTTTGCTGAAGGGGGCGCTGGTTCTTTTTCCCGCGGCCCTTGTGGTGGGCGTGATCGGAGTTTCCTACCTGCATCAGCATATTCCCTTACTGCCCAAGTGGTCGGAGCCGGTCGGAGGCTTTTATTGGGGCGTCAAGCAAAATATATACACGCAGATAAATGTGATAGTCGGGTATATAAAACTGTTGGTTTTCCCGCTTCCCCGGTTTATGAATATAGACCGCGATGTGCCGCTTGTGGAGACGTTCTGGGGAGGGCCGACGGTGCTCTCGGCGCTGATTCTGACCGGTGTGTTCCTGAGTACGCTATGGCTCGCCGGGCGCTCCAAAGTGATCGCTTTCGGAATAGGCTGGTTTTTTATCGCGCTGATCCCTTCGTCGAGCGTGTGGCCGATTTGGGATCTGATGGTGGAATACAGGACCTATTTGCCCGGATTCGGGTTTCATCTCGTTTTTGGATCGCTCGTTTATCTCGTGGCGCATGCGGTCGCGGCGCGCAAAGGCATTCGGCGGGCATGGATCTGGGCGCCTTTCGGAGTATTGCTGATTCTGTATGCCGCGGGGACGATCCAAAGGAACCGGGCCTTCAACGATGTGTATGGCTTGTGGAAGGATGCTGCGCTCAAGTCTCCGAACAAATGGCGTCCGCACAATAATCTCGCGGATGCGTACGAGCAGGTAGGAAACTATGAGGAGGCGCGCAAGGAATATCGAACGGTCTTAAAGTTGGATCCTGGCCGGATGCGGGCGTATTATGGCTTGGGCAACGTGTATCACGAGATGGGGAGGCCAGAGGAAGCGATTGCCGCATACCAGCGAGCCATCGCGGTGGATTCGACTTTTGCGTTGTCTCATAATAATCTGGGAATTGTGTACGACGAATTGGGCCGGTCGGACCTGGCGGAGGAAGAATACGGGAAGGCCTTGAGGCTCAAGCCGGATTTTGTGAAGCCTTACAATAATCTGGCGATCCTTTACGCCCAGCGCGGAGAGTTAGAGCGGGCGAAGGAGACCATCGCACGCGCCATACGGCTGGATCCGAAATATGCTATTGGACATCACACGCTTGGAAAGATCTATGCGCTCCAGGGGAAGTGGGAGCAAGCTGGGCTTGCATTCGAGCGGGCAGTGCATGAGAAGCCGGATTTTCTGGAGGCCTGGTGCGATCTGGGGGATGTTTACAATACGCAGGAGAATTATGGCAAAGCGGAAGAGGCGTATCAAAAGGCCTTAAGAGTGGCTCCTCGTTCGAGTCGGGCGCACAGGGCGCTTGGGATGCTGTATCTTCATTTTCTCAAAGCTCCGGAAAAGGCGCTGCACCATCTCCGGAAGGCCCTGGCGTTGGATCCGGAGGGATTCGATGCGGAGGCGATGAGGCGGTTGGTGCGGGCTTTGGAGAAAAAGATGGGCCGGGAGACCTCGTCCGGACCAAATGGATAATCGCGGAGCATCATGGCAGCGCACACGATTCCCTTCAGTTTTTTTGGAAAAGGGTGACTCAGCGCACAGAAAAGAGAGCGGATTATTCTTAATTTTGCGGAGAATTCAGGAACGAACCTCCCCGGATTCGGAGAGGCTTTCCGAAGCAAGAGCCTCTTGTAAAAGTCCGAAAACCGAGGGGGCGGCGCTTCGCAACGACAAAACTCTTTTTTTGTTATCATTTCGAAGCACGAAGTGCCGAAGCAATTTCATAGGGTTATACTTTTGCAGGAACCTCATTATATATTCCTGTAAATGTCCCGTTAGGGACAGGATATTTATAGAATCCGAAAAAACCCAACCATTTTTCCAAGTCCCGTGAGGGACGAAATAGACATGGCCAATACCTATACGCAAATCTATCTGCAGTTCGTATTTGCAGTTCAGGACAGGATTTCCCTCATTCGACCTGAATAGAAAGATGAGTTGTACAAATACATCACAGGCATTGTTCAAGCGAATAAACACAAGTTGATTGCAATAAACGGTGCGGCCAACCATGTGCACGTTTTTGTCGGATACAAACCGCACCAATTGATCCCGGATTTGCTGCAAGACATCAAGGGCAGTTCATCAAAATGGATGAATAAGCGACGATTCGTTAGAGGTCAATTTCAATGGCAAGCGGGATACGGTGTTTTCTCATATTCTCATACTCAAATAGACTCCGTTGTAAAATACTTACAAAGGCAAGAAGAACATCATCGGAAAAGGACTTTTCAGGAAGAATATGTGCAACTGTTGGAACGATTCAATATTCCCCATGACGAAAGGTACATTCTTAAGGATATTGGATAACTATATCGTCCCTACGGGACTTGGGTATGTTTTTTGAATTGTTTTGGCTATAGATATTTTGTCCCTAACGGGACAGCAGAGACCGAACAGCCGAAGAGCGATAAGATTGATTCGTCCGGGCCTCCTGCAAAAGTACAAGAAACGCGACGGTGCGGCTTCGGTCGTAAAGACAAAATGGCCCTCTCATTGTCAATCCTCGGTAATGTAAACGAAAGAGTTATCCCAATGAATAACCAAACGCGATTGAAATTCCAGATCAGCGATAGGTTAGTGTGGATTACGGCTACAGGCTGGCCCGACATGAAAATCGGGCCGGCGCGGTGCCGGACAACAATCAACGGAAAACAGGGCAACGCAAATTTGAAAGAAGCCCGGAAGCTGCCGGACGGCCGCTCGGAGTTAATATGGGAAGCCGGAGCAGGTGTGGTAATCACACAAACTGTTATCCAGGAAACGCCGGGACGGCTGCGGTGGCAAAGCACGCTGACAAATACGGGAAGGGAAGGCTTCGTTTTCAACCACGCAGATCTGCTGACCACCAACGAGGTGCACGGATCACGATTTGACTTAAGTTCAAAGCCGGCCCAGGTGCGCATTCTGGAGAACAGCGCGTATCACGGACAGGTGCGCTCGGTGGGACAGATCATGAGCGGCGTGGATGGCCGCAAGTCGCTCGACGGCACGCACGGATCGTTCGCCTCAAATGCCGTGACATTGCTGTTCAGCGGGCACGATGGCCTGGGACTCCTCATCGGGTTTGAGAGCTTTGACCGTTTCAACGGAGGAATCAGGGCCTCATCCCACGACGTGCAGGGGCGTTTGGCTTCCGGTTTCGAGAACGTGGATCGAGGCACTTTCGGACCTTCACGGGTTTCCTGGGAACATCCCGGACTCCGGCCAAGCGACCGTTTTACGGAAATGTCCATCGGCTTCGGCGGCGCGGATCTTCCTGTGGAGCCCGAAGAGGTCATCGAGCTGGAAGAATTTGTCATGGAAATCGGCCCCGATCCCTATCGCCTGTTGGAAGCGTATGCCGACCGTGTTGCCGTGAAATACGAAGTCAAGGACCTTCCCAAACCCTTTGTCAATTGGTGTAGCTGGTATCCCTACCGTTTGGGG
>MVCQ01000107.1 GCA_002059205.1 Candidatus Latescibacteria bacterium 4484_107 | reverse complement strand
TCCCGTAATAGTCCCCGGTGACCATGCCGTGCGCCTGAGCCATCACATCGTCATATTCGTCCGGGATCACCGCCCGCACCGGATCGGACCAGCTTGTGCCATCGCCGACGGACAGGAACACCGAACGCCTCGGTATTCCCCGAAACCGGTGGGAACGCTTCAAAGCCACCACTATCCGGCTGTGGTAGAGATCGTACGCACTGGTGATCACATCCGCTCCTTCCCAAGTCGGCTCCGAATTATCGATTTCCCAGTGCAGCCCGTCGGACGAATGCGCGGAGAAGTATCCTTTTCGCCGGATGATCCGCGAATAGCGGCCCTGACTTTTGGCGGGAGTGGCATATCCGGTGGCCCGGTATCGCGCGTGGGAGGGAGCCGCCGGATCTACGAACACCGAAGGGCAATGAAACGGCAGATCGGTGAGATTATTGTCCCCGGATCCCGCGCTTTCGATCAGTCCTAATTTCGGCCGCGCCCACGTGATCCCGTCTTCGCTTTCCGCGTACCCCACGCCCACCGAATCCGTGGCATCCCAGTTTTTAGGCCACGCCTGATACCACATCCGAAACCGCCCGCCATCCTCCAGCACGGACCCGTAGATCGAGACGCCGATTCCGTCCGTGTCCGTAGCGCCCTTGAACACCGGCTCCGGAAGGACCTCCGGCTTCGTCTGGATAAACTCCCATCCCTGAGACTGGGATTCGATGGCGGGATGACCTTCGTAGAGCATCTGCATGGGGTTCTCCTTTTGCGGAATTTTGGATAATTTCCGATTTAAGATTGCCGGTTTCAGATTTCCCAACCCGGTCTTTCAGGTGAAAATGGGCGCATGGTGCGGCATCCGTTCTTCGGCTTGCATTTTACGTTACGCATCTCTCTGCGTTCTCTGCGCGCTCCGCGGTAAAACGGCACTGCGAAGTTACTGCAAACGTTTCCTTCTTGAGATAAACGCACAACGGCTTCCTGCTTTATGTGTTACGCCACGGTGAGACACCGAAAGCCAGCGACCTACCCAAGCCCCTTGAGCACCTCCTCGTACACCTCAAAATGCTCGCCCTCCACGTCGTCCGGGTCCACGAACTTCATCCACAGGGCGCTGTCTTTTTTCGCTCCGCTCAACTCCCGCCGGCTTCCAAGACGATGGGGATCGGGACCATGCCACACGACTTCGCCGTCCTGAAGGAAAATGTACTCTCCGGCATAGCGGGAGACGAGTTCCTTCTGATGATCGCGATAGAACAAGCCCTGCTCGCACGCGGTTCGACGCCAACTGAGCACCATCTCGTCCGCATCCGTCTCCTTAGAATCGAAGGCCGCGAGCGGACGCGTCACCTCCGTCTCGAAGTCTATCTCGTTTATATCCACCGTGCCGAATCCATGCTCCGCCGCCACCAAAAGCGCATTGCGGTCGCGCCGGAACGGAGGCGTGGGCCAGTCCGATGCGGGATCGTGGCCCATCAACCATGTCCCGCAGGCATCCGTAGCCACCGGATGATCCCCCGCAATCAGAGTATCGCAGATGCGTCCTTCCCCACCCCATTCGCGGACGGATTGTCCGGTCAGTCCTTCCACGATATTGAGGCATGGCTTGGTGAGCATCCCAAGATCGGGAAGTACGTATGAGAGCCGGATGAGGTGATGAAAATAAGTCCGGGGCTTTCCGTGGGGCATCATCGGGGGAAAGCCGAACAAATTTTTCAGGCACAAGGTCACGCCCATATAGGCATGGGACTTCATCTTCGCCAGCGATACCACCGCATCGGCCTCGGCGAGATGCGTGTTGATCTGGTAGCGAGCGAACATCGCGCCTCCGCCCGGGACGTCACGCCACACCAAGGGCGGATCGCTCGCGTTCACGAATTGCACACCGAACGCCTCGAGGATCGGTACATAGTTCACGTCCACCGGATAGGGACTCTCTTCACTCTGGCGGGGCATCATCGCATCGTCTATCACGGTAAGCTGTGCGGAGGTGCGCTCCCTCAAAAGGCGCAGCGTGGCGCGCAATGCCGCATCATCCACCAACTCCCGGCGCCGGCCCTCAAAATAAGCGACATGCTCCGGATTAAATCTCATATTGGGCTTGATCACAATTTTCCGGGCGCGCTCCAGCGGCTCCCACGAGCGCATCAATGGTTTCGTAGCGCGCCGGAGCGCCTCGTACACCTCCTCGTCCGAGGCCCGATGGTCGCAATGCACGGCGCGAACCGTGTAGTTTGTTGAAAGGGACATGGTGCATTTCTCCATATAGAGGAGTAATGATTGGATACTTGTCCTAAGGAAATGAAACGTAAAACCTGAAACGTGAAACGTGAGGGTCTGGATGAGAGAAAAAAGTAAGGCTATATACTGCGGTTATGCAGCCATTCTATCGCAAAATCCGGAACGTCGGAACTGAAACCATCCACCTGGCAGGTCCAGAGGATCTCCATTTCCCGATCCGTATTGCCCTGCCAGCCTGTTACTTCCATTCCGCGGGCATGGGCTTCGCGCACGATGGCCGGACTTAGAATCCCGGTCCCGAGGCACACGGTGACGCAGCCTAATTTCGCGGCCCGTTCGATGCTGTCCTCCGGGTCGCGGCTGGAGATGTAGCCCCGGTTCAAGCCCGGCTCCATCGTCCTGACCGCCTCGAGCACCTCCGTAGAAAAAGAAGTCACCACAGTGCGTTCGTATAACCCATAGCGTCGGAGAAGAGCGATCATGATCGGGATCAGCGCCTCGTATTCCGGCCGGTCGTAGGACTTGATTTCCAACTGAATCGAGAACGTCTGAGCAAATTCCTCGCAGAACTCCCCGAAAGTCGGCACCCGGATCCCCCGATACTCCGGCGCGAAAAAGCTCCCTGCGTCGAGGTGTTTGATCTCATCGAGCGTCAAGTCGCCCACGCGTCCGCTGCCGTCGGTCGTCCGGTCCACCGTATGATCGTGCATAACCACGAGATGCTTGTCCGAAGTGATCTGAATATCCAACTCGACGCACTCCAGCCCCAAATCCCTGGCCTTTCGGAAGGCGACCAGGGTATTCTCCGGAGCTAGTCCGCGTGCTCCCCGATGACCGTACAGGATCATCCGTCTGTTTCCTCCTCGTAAAAAAGTGAGCGTTTCAGGTGGGCCCACTCAAAGCCGCTCCGCACGGCGATGACTTTTTTGAATCCAGGATAGGTGCGCTTATAAAAAGGAACAAGATCGCCCCGGACGCGATCTGCTTTTTCTGATCGGCAATGATAAGGAATTTGTCTCATTTTTCCAAGTAAAAAATGAGCTATTACGGCCTGAATGTCGGTTTTTTTTCAGGAGGTCCGAATTCATTATTGGACGTCAGAAAAAAAGACGCTTATGCACACGGAATCCCAATGGATTTCACGTACAAAAAAGGCCGAAACCACCCATGCGAAAAGGCCGGGAACTGCCACCCCGGCCTTTTGTGCTATTCCTATCTTCTTCCCACGCGTCTCCGGCCTCCGCCCCTCAAACCTTGGCGACAATCCCGGAACGCGGTGAAGTTCAGCTTAAACGTTACCCTGCGTTCTTGCCCGCAAGCTCGGCCTTGAGCGCCGAAAGCGCCGCCGAGGAACCGGCCGCGGTTTCCGCCTCTTCCAGTTCGTCGTCCAGGCTTTTGTTTTCTCCGGCCATCACCTCCAGCGCCGCCGCCGAATCGCTCTCCTGCTCCAGTCGCCGCTTCATCCGGTCCATCGTAGCCGCCGCGGACCCGCTCGACTCCAGCCCGGCGAGGGTGCGATTTACGGCCTTCCGGGCATCCGCCTGCTGTTTCTGGCTCAGCATCGTGTCCCGGTCCAGCAGGATTTGGTTCAGCGCGGTCTGCACCTGAGACACGGCCTCCCGCGCCTTGGCCACCACCGGATCGTGCGCAACGGACTGAGCCTGAAATTGTTCGAGCGAGACCCTGGCCTTGTTCTCCTCCTCCAAAAATTGCTGCGCCAGCGCTTCCTTCCCCAGTTCGAGCGCACGCACCGCGCTCTGATGGCTCTTTGTCACCTTCTGCTCGTACTCCTGGATACTTCGTTCGATGCGCTTCTTCGCGGCCAGCGCCGTGTGGTATCCCTCCTTGGCCTTCCGCAACACTTCCTCCTTCTCGTGCACGGCCCGCTCCAGTGTTTGAGGAAGACGGGCATATTCCACTTGCTCAATGGCGGTGTCCACCTCGCCGCCGACCACGCCTCCAAGCCGTTTAATCCGATCCCAGAATGCCATAATCATCTCTCCTTATCTAAGCAGCCTAAATAATTTTCAAAATGCTCTTGTGGGTTTGTTCCTCTTCGTCCCGGAGTCTGGGGTCAAAAGTCAGGAGAAAAAACTTATGGTAGAATTCTGACTCCTGACTCCTGACTCCTGACTCCTGACTCCTGACTCCTGAATTCTGACTTCTGACTTCTGACTTCTGACTTCTGACTCCCTGAGAAGGAACATAACAAGAGCAACATGAAATTTGCTTAAGGTCAAGAGTAAGAAGGATATTGGACTCAACCTTGACCTTAACCTCAACTTTTACCTTTGCCTCTAAAGAATGCCTCTAAAGAAACTCCTCCAATATCGGATTCACAACGGTCTCCAGATGCACATCGAAGGCGTTGAGCAGGCTCAGCACCTCACTCGCGTCCAAGTTCGTGTATGTCAGAGCCGCCTCTACCACGAAGATCGCCGGATCGCTTTCCGTATCCAACCCCACCGCGAGGGGTTTGATCTCCGTGTTGACGTCCAGCGCTTTGCGATAAAACGCGGACCGCTTCTCCTCCGGGATATTATCCTCCGCACCCAGCACCGCGCGAAAGGCCAGCAGGCCATCCGTCCGCCACATGAATACGGGTTGCTCCTCCTCGGACCGACGCACTGCATACACGGTCAGACCGCCCTCCGCGCCTGCCTCCGTGACCTCGTACTCCTGATCTCCGAGGAACTCGATAAGATTCTGATCCGTCGTAGTTCGAACGGATATGGTTTTCATAATGTAAGCCTCCTGGATAAGATGGAGTGCGAAGTCTCCTGACTTCGGAACGACAGGAGTCGCTGCACTCCATACCTCATTTGCTATATTACATCGATCTCGCTTCGATTGAGGGGCGCGCCCTGAAGCACATAGACCCAGCCCTCCTGGATCTCGAACACGAGCACGCTCTCCGCCGTCGTATCCTCACGCTGATGGAGAAATACGTGGACGTCCGCTTCGGTCTCCTCAATCGCGGGCTCGGTCTGTGCGTCCCGGGTGAGGATCACGAGTTCGGCGCTCCAATGCGCATCCCTCACCGCATCCACGCCGAGTTCCTCGTCGAAGAGGTTGTCGCCGGACTTGATGATATCCATCAGATCCGGATTGTCGTCCCAGGCGAACTCGTCCCGCTGGGCGAGCAGACGCAGCTTCAACGCGTCCCCCTCCTTCTCCGCCCACACGTACGCGGTATCCTCGCCGTCGTGGAGTGTGTACATCGTGTAGGGGAAACTTGCCGCACCGGCTTTCCGGGTATAGGCGAGGATCTCAACGACCTCCCACGTATCGCGACGGAAATACTCCATATCCAAATCGTACGGCGCCCAGATCCGTTCGGCATCCACGTAATCCAGCACGACGAACTGCCCCAGCTCGATGTTGAGCGGATTGAAAATCTCGAGGCGGGAGTCTTTGGACTTGTCCGGAAGGATCCGATCCAGAATCGTTTTTCCGTCCTCCCGGCCCCGGATGAGCACCTTGAGTTTTTTCGTCAGATCAGCCATTTAATGGTTCTCCGAAATGCGCTGGAACCTTGTGAAAGTGGGACGAGGTGAAAGTGAGGAGGTGAGAAGGTGAGAAAAGGCTCTATTCTTCAGAATGTTCCTCTCACTTTCATTCCT
>MVCQ01000106.1 GCA_002059205.1 Candidatus Latescibacteria bacterium 4484_107 | reverse complement strand
TAATTATTGAAAAAGGAGATGGCTCATATTTATGGGATATAAACGGCAATAAGTATCTTGACGGCATTTCATCTTTATGGACTATTATACACGGACATAATCGCAGCAAACGCAAAGTAAGCAAAGAGAAACGAAATCAAACATAATGCAGGGCAGGCAATTATGCCACGAGACTACACAAATACGCAGCGAGGAAAGCCGCATAATTCCCTACGGCATAGCCGATCAACGCCATCAATATACTGACCGGCACCAAGCGTTCGTCGTGATAAGCGGCCACGATCGGAGCGCTGGCCGCCCCGCCGATATTGGCCGCACTGCTGATGGCTGCCGTGTGCACATCTATCCGGAAGAGCCGGGCGGCCATCAGAATAAACAACCCGTGAATACATATCCAGATGTATGCGCCAATAACGAAGGGCAGGGCCTCTCCGGCCAGGCCGGACACGACGGTTTTTGCTCCCATACGCGCCACAAAAAGATAGATCAAGGCCATCGCCAATTCGTGACTGCCCGGAATTTTTTTGGCGGGCGTGAACGACAACAGCAATCCGAAGGTGGTCACTAACAGGATCTTATACGTTCCATGCGTCAACACAGGAGGGAGTGCGGGTATGCTTTGGGCCACCAAGCCCGCGAGGTAGGCCCCGCCAAAACCGATAGCGGTCAAATACAACAGATGCCGCATTTGCAGCTTGCCTTTTTCTACAATGAGGTCATCCGCGGCGCTTTTCAAATCGGTCAGATGCTTGTCGGTCACCCCGGTGAACTTATGAAACCACTTCGCCATGTTTTTGGATTGCAAAAGCAAGGGCAGCCAAAGCAAATACACGGCATTGTCGGCGATCACCGCCAATCCGAAATACTTTCCGGGTGTGCCCAGTCCTTCCGCCACGGCCGCCATGTTGCCGGTGCCTCCGATCCAGGAACCCGCCAGCGCGCCAAACCCCTTCCAGGCTTCCGGGCCCAAATAGCCACGCACCCAAAAGTAAGCGATGGGCGCTCCGATCACCACGCCCGCGGTTCCAATGAGCATCACAAAAACCCCGCGTCCCATCACCTTCACCGTGGATCGGACATTGACGTCTAACAGGAGCAATATCAGAAAAAACGGCAGCATGCTCTCTCCCATCCAGCCATATACCGGAGCCTTCGGCGCAATCAATCCCGTATTGGAGAAAATGACCGGAAGGACGTAGATAAAGAGCAACGGAGGCACGTAGTTGAACAGTTTCCAGCCCGTCCGTTTTTCTAAGAAAAACCACAGCGCGGCATTGGCCGCCAGAATAAAAAGAATACCCGTTGAATGGGTGATCAAAGCGTTCTCCATTTTCACACCTCCATGAAGCTGTTTCCCTGTAATGTTGTGATCTCGCACGTCATTTATTGACTCTAAGGGATACGGTGAAGTGGGTTCTTAGACTTGGCGCGGATTTCCTTCTCAGGCTTTTTTAATCGAACAGAAAACGACCTCAAAGAGAAGGAGGCTCTGTGAACAGTGACGTTGGCGGCTTTACCGTCATCGTAACTCGGGACATAAAGAACCCCCTTATACCCTCAAGAGCGGAGGTGCTGCCATGCCATCAGCAACATGAGCTATCCAGCGGCATAGAAGATCTATCAACAGATCTATAAACATCTCGTCAAAATAGGACACATTTAACCTATGCTTAACTCCTAACGAAGTGCCCCCTCATCCCAATGACCGGGACAACGCCCGCCGCCAGATCGTCTCCACGTCGGCCCGAACGACCGGACGCGGATTGTTGGCCAGGTTCTTCGTGCGCATCACGTGATCCGTCATCTCATCCAGGGTATCGGTTTCCGGCAGCGCCTCGCTCAGATCGGTCGAAAGCCCCATCTCCTCCTCAAAATCTCGAAGCGCCTCGAGCGTGCCGCCAAAAATCTCCGCAATGCGTCCCACTTTCTCCCCCGCATCCACACGGTCGAATGCCAGCACGTACGGCAGCAGGATCCCGTTGGCCCGCCCGTGTGCGATGCCGTGAAACACGGTCAGCGGATACCCCATCGCGTGCAGCATCGTCGTGCCCGTCTGCGCAATGGCCATCCCAGCCAGCATCGAGCCATACAGCATATCCCCACGCGCCTCCAGATCCTGTCCATCCTCCCACGCCCGCTTTAGACTTCGCCGGATGATCCCCATACTCTCCAGGGCCAGCGCATCGGAAAGCGCGGTGGAGCGGTTGGCCAGATAGCTCTCCACTGCGTGCGTGAGCGCGTCAATCCCGGTATCCACCGTGATCTCCGGGGACATCGAACACGTCAGTTCCGGATCGGCCAACGCGACCTTCGGAAAAATCGTCGGACTGGCCAATGACTTCTTGTCTTTACTCTGAAGATCGGTAAGAATCGCGTACTCCGTGACCTCGCTGCCCGTGCCGGCCGTCGTCGGAATCGCAAAAATCGGAAGCGGCGGCCGTGCGTACGTCTTCACGCCAAAGTAATCGCGCGCGGATCCTTCGTTCGTGGCAAAAATCGCCATCGCCTTCCCCGCATCCATCGGACTCCCGCCGCCGATCGCCACGATCAGATCCGCCTCTGTCTCCCGCGCAACCCCGGCGCCTTCCGCCACCAGTTCGATGCTCGGATTGGGCGTCACCCGATCAAACAGAATAGATGCCATTCCGGCCTCCGACAGCGACGCCTCCACGCGCGCCAAAGCCCCGCTCGCCCTCGCCGAATGCTTCCCCGTCACGATTAGCGCCCGCTTTCCATAGCGCACCGCGACCTCCCCCGCCCGATCCACGACGCCCTTTCCAAACACCACCTCCGTGGGCATATAAAATCCGAAGTCCTGTATCATACTAGACCCCTCCTTATTAGGAATCCAGAAAACCAGGAGAAAAACCACCCTATAAAAGCGATCGAACTCCTCTCCGGCTTCCTGGATTCCTGGTTTCCTAATCGTCCCTGGCTTCCCCATCACTTATACGGAACCGGCTCCGTCTTCCCGCTCGCAGCCGACTTCTCCGCCGTCTCGATCACCGCGATCACCCGCCGGCCCTCCTCCGCCGTCACTTCCAACGCCTCGCCTCGAAGCAGGTGTGCCGAGATGTTCGTGTAATAGCTCGGCCAGTCGCCTTCCTTATATTTGACCTCCATTTCCGCCGGAATCCCCTCCACCTCTGCGCTCACCTTAAAACTCCCTCCGCCCGTATCGAGGATCGCTCCTTTCGTGCCCAGAATCCGCCAGCGCGGACGACCAATCCGGGCGATCTGGGAGAGTTGGACATCCACCACCGCGCCACTCTCAAACCGAATCACCGCGTGCACGTGATCTTCGTTCGTCACGTCGTGCCAGACCAGCTTGTGAAAAAAACCGGTAACGCCGACCATTTTCCCCGGCACCAGATTCAGCGCCCAATCCACAAAGTGTGCACCCCAATCGTAAAACGCGCCACCGGAAATCTTCTTATCCGAACGCCACCAGGCTCTGGGCTTCCCGTATCCCCCACCGCCGGTCTCCACCTCAAAAACATCCCCGATCAACCCCTTGTCCACCACTTCCTTGATCGCCGCGAAATCCCCATCATGCCTGCGGTTATGAAATACCGAAAGCATCACGTCGGACTTTCTCGCGGCCTCGATCATGGCCGTCGCCTCCGCCACTGTAATGCACATCGGCTTCTCCACAATCACGTGCTTTCCGGCTTTTAGACACTGAATCGCCAACGGGGCATGCGTGTTGTGCGGTGTCACCACCGTTACCAGATCGATCCCCTCATCCTTCAGCATCTCCGCCACGTCGGTGTACGTCTCGATCCCCGGAAAATCCGCCGCCGCCGCCGCCGTGCGCGCCGGATCCAAATCGCACACCGCAGTGATTTCCAACCCCTCGGTCTCCTTCATCCATCCACAATGCGCCTTCCCCATATTGAACGCCGGGCCGTACCCGATCACCGCACACCGCACTGTCTTTTTGCTTTTCGCCATAACGCCCTCATTTTAAAAGTTGATAGACACCTGTCCCACTGTCAACTATCAACCGGTCTCCGATGTCTTCGCCCTGATTTTCCTGAAGAGGATAACCCCTCCGACCACCGTGATCACCCCTACCGCATCCGCTATAAAATCGTACACACTGGAAGTCCGGCCCACTACAAAAAGCTGATGGATCTCATCCAGCGCGCCCCATCCCACACCCACAACGAACGCGGGCACAAAGCGTCCCCGGAAAGCACGAACTAACAAAATCCCAAAAACGGCAAACACCCCAAAATGCGCCGCTTTGTCCCACGACAACAAGCCCAGCGACGGAGTCGGCACTTTGTTCAGCGAGGATACAAAAAAAATGATGCCCGCCCAGACAAATGCAGGCAATTGAAATTTTACAAACGAACCCTTCATCCTCAACCCCTTTTTAATAAATAATGAGCAAAAATAATACCCCAACCAACCACCCCAATTCGGAGCGATTGGAAAAGTATCGCTCATTGCTCATTGCCATTCCTCATTACGCGAAACATACGTCCCGCTCCCCAACCGCAATCTCACCCACCCTGTACACGCGCTCCCCTTCCCTTTCCAAAATCCGGCGCGCCTGCTCCGCCTCCTGCGAATCCAGAACAAGTACCATCCCAACGCCCATGTTGAACGTCCGAAACAACTCCTTCGCCTCGATGCGTCCGATCCTCTCCAAAAGACGGAAAATCGGAGACACGGGCCAACTTTCAAGCCGAATGTGCGCAGAGGTCCCCTCCGGCAGAATCCTCGGAATGTTATCGCTCATTCCGCCGCCCGTGATGTGCGCGATCCCTTTCACCGTCACCTGTTTCATCAGGCTCAACACCGGCCCCGCGTAGGACCGGTGCGGCCGAAGCAACTCCTCCCCCACCGTGCAGCCCAACGCCTCTACGAAGTCCTCCACCGTCAGCCCCTCGACCTCGAAAATCAGCTTCCGCGCCAGCGAATACCCGTTCGTATGCAGCCCATCCGAGCCAAGCCCCAACAACACGTCAGATCGTATTCCCCCGGCTGATAGAAATCCGGCAACTCCGCCATCTCTCCGCCGAGAAGCGCACAGCCCGCCCGGCGACATCCCGCGGCCATCCCCCGGATCAGATCCACGGCCACGTCCTCCCGGTGCTTGCCCATCGCCAGATAATCCATAAAGAACAGCGGCTCCGCTCCCTGAGCCAAAATATCGTTGACGCAGTGATTCACGATGTCCACCCCCACCGTGTCGTGCTTGTCCATCATAAACGCCACCTTGAGCTTCGTGCCTACCCCATCGACACTTGAAACCAACACAGGCTCCTTGTAATCCCGCCATTTCGGAGCAAACAGCCCGCCGAACAACCCGATATCCGTGAGGACCTCCGGCGAGAACGTGCTGCGCGCTAAGTCCCGGATCCGGCGCGTCGTCCGTTCCTGCGCGTCTATGTCCACCCCGGCGGCGGCGTAAGTCAGGTCGCTGTCCGTAGATTCAGGATGTTCCGCCCTTTTAATTTTTGAGGTCGTTTTCATAGAAATCCTCTCTTTGATCAACTTAACCTATATTGAATGCCTCACAAATTTTATCCAGCTTTTCCTTCACCTCATCTGGGATTTCTTCGGGGAGCATCTGTGCCGCAACTTGATAATATTCATTCTTCGTCAACGGCACATCTGCCGCCTCAAAAAAGCCGGGCAACAACGTCTTGCTGGCGGGCGTGGCATTTAAGTAGTCGTGGTCGGCCAGGGGATCTCTATAGACCGCCGGAGGGAGTTGGTTCTTCAAGTAATCCAGTCCCTTTTCCACGGAGCACGTTGTAAAAAGATCAGGCGTTGCTCCTCTGACAAATCGAGCCAATGCCTCGGGATGCACCAAGTAGCTTTCCGCTTCGTAGCGTCTCCAACGCACAATGATCAAACCCTCAGCCGACACCTCATGCTCCGAAAGTTGACGATGGTCTCCGTCAAGAACTAAAACCCCGTGAATGTCCGGTTTCACGGCCTGCAATGCGAAAAAATGACTTCTCGCCTCACGCGGATGCCTGCCTTGATTATTGTGCCAGAAAGGGCTTTGCGCAAAAAAAAGACAGGCTGGGTGTTCAAGAACCCTTGCCCATTCGCGCAACAAGTTCAGATCGGTCTCCCCCTCTACGTACAGCACCCCAGGGGCTTGCTCGGCCATTAAAAGATCTAAACTGGTCAGACGTTTCAGTGCCTCACGAACTCGTTCACGCTCAACGTCAGCCATCAATTTGTGCGGATGCTCAAAAAACGAAACGATCTTCTCCGGTGAGGTACCCTCTACCAATACTTCTGAATGGGTTGCAATAAGCAACTGACAAGCACGACGACGAGCAATCTCCCGAAGACGGTCGTACACCTGCTTTTGTAAAATCACGTGCAAATGGGCGTCGGGTTCGTCGAGGAGCAGTATAGATGCCGGTCGTGCATAGAAGAATCCAAGTAGTATAAGCACCTGCAAAAAACCACTTCCCGCACAGGAAATGTCTAACTTCGGCAGGCTGCGAGATCTTCCTTTATTCGAAACACCCGGCTGGTACTCGCATACAATAAAGGGGCGACCTTCATACACAGGAGGCAGAAGTTGGTAACCAAACATATCTTTTATGTCATCGCACAGTTGCTTCCATTCGTCCGGATTCTCTCGGTTCACCTCCAACAAGATATTGCGTAATATGTCTCCGGATTTGCCTTGACCTATGAGCAAGTCTTGATAGGCTCTATCGTAATGGGTTTCCTCTGCTCCGATACCTGAGAAGGGAGGCACGTGTACCACTTGGGAGTCGCTTATGGCTTCCAGAATGGGTTCCACTGGCGTTTTTTCCGAAGGCCTGACATGAATCAGATCGGGATAGCGGTAGGCAAATTCCAAAATCAAACACCAATCGCCTTTTGCCCCCTTTCCCTTTACCTCTATCTCCAATAAGCGGGGCGTCCCAAGTTTCTGCCCCTCTTTCAACTCCTCTTTGTAGAGCGCCGTGGAGCGATCCGTCCACAATAAATTCATTTCCCGTAGTGGAATAGAAGTAAAATCCCGACGGCTGATGGCGACTCCTGTACGTTTTTTGGCTGTGGAACCGGATTCAGGACCGCGCTCTTCGATCCATCTCCGAAGCGCCAAATCCCAAACGGCTATAGCCTGAAGTAACGTAGTTTTTCCCGTATTATTCGGACCAACCAAAATAACGCTTTCCGAGACATCAAAAGTCTCTTCCCGGAATCGCTTGAAGTAACGGAGGGTAACCTGTTCAATCATTTTCCGCCCTCTTCTCTGTAATTTGGCACTCCCAACGGCACCACCCTCACCTTCGCCCAACCTCCTCGATCACCGCCTCCACTAAAGCCTCCACATCCAGCCCATATATCCTGAAAAGCGCATCCGGCGTGCCGGAAACGCCATACTCCGCGACGCCCATCCTTTTAAATCGCGTCCGAAGCCCCTGCTCGGCGATCACCCCGGCCACGATGCTTCCCAAACCGGTATAGACGTTGTGATCCTCGTACGTGATCACCACACCCGTGTTCGCAGCTTCCCGGATGGCCTCCACGTCAGGGGCGCTCAGACAGGAGAAATTCAGCACCTTTACGGAAAACCCCTGCTCGGCCAGCCGCTCACCAGCCTCGATAGCCCGATACAGCATCCCTCCCATCGAGATCACCGCCGCATCCTTTCCATCCCGCACGAGGTCTGCCTTCCCATAGCGAAACGTGTAGTCTCCGCCGAAGAAAGGCGCTCCTTCTTCGTTTGTGATCACCGGCAACTTGGAGCGGCCCATCCCAATAAAAAAGTTCCCCGGCTCCCCGGCCGCGTACCGGACCGCCCGATCGGTCTGATTTGGATCCGCCGGCATAATAATTCGGTACCCGTAGAGGTTGCGCATCACCCCAATATAGTCAATGCACTGATGCGTCTTGCCGTCCTCCCCCACATCAAGGCCCACGTGCGTGCACACCAACTTCACATTCGTCTCGTTGATGTCGTTCAGGCGATGCTGATTATACGTCTCATCCACGCCGAAGACTCCGAAATCCGCAAAAAACGTCGGAATCCCCTCTTTTGAAAGCGCTCCGGCAAGCGTGGCGGTATGATGCTCCTGAACGCCTCCCTGGAAAAAATAATCCGGAAACGCCTTCCCAAAATCGCCGGTCTTGACCGAAGGGCCCAGATCGCAGTCCAGCACCGCGATGGGCGTTCGATCCGTCCTGCCGCAGTTCAGCCCCCCCAAATCCATCAGCGCATTCCCAAACGCGCTCCGGTTGTCCGTCTTCTCCTCCGGGGCATAAGTACGAGGAACGCCCGTATCGATAACGATTGCGGATTGCGGATTGCGGATTGCGGATTGCCCACTTCCCGCTTCACCGTCGAACCCATCCCGAAGCTTTCGGTAGCGATCAAGATCGTCCTTCAAGCCAAGCTCCTCCATCGCAGCGCGATACTGCTCCGCGTTCAACGTCTTGCCGTGAAACGTCACCTCGTTTTCCATAAAGGGAACGCCTTGCCCCATCTTAGTGTGGGCCAGGATAGCCACCGGCGTATCCTCCGTATGCACCGCCTCCCGCAGAACTTGATAAAGGGCCTTCGGATCGTGTCCGTCGGCCTCCAACACCTTCCACCCGTCGGCGAGGTAAAGCGCCTTCGTGTGCTGAGGCATCACCTTATGAATGGAGCCGCTGATCTGAAGCTCATTGTAATCTATAATCACCGTAACGTTATTCAACGCATATTTCTTGGCGAAACGCCGGGCTTCGGCCACCTGCCCTTTGGTCTGCTCCCCATCGCTCATCGCCACGAAGATCTGAGCATGCCTTCCCGCCAACCGGCCGGACAGGGCAAAGCCACAGCCCGCGGAAAGCCCCTGACCCAGGTTTCCCGTGCTCCATTCTATACCCGGAATCCTATGCTCCACGTGCCCCTCAAAGATGCTCCCCGCCTTCCGAAACGTGGAAATCGCCTCTTCCGCGTCGAAAAATCCCATCCGTCCCAACACCGCGTAAACCGCCGGCGAAGTATGGCCATGGCTGATCACGATCCGATCCCGGTCCGGCTTACTGGGATCATTCGGATCCACATTGGCGCAGGAAGTTAGCATTAAGTAAATATCAACAGACGACATCGAACCTCCGGGATGACCGCATCCCGCCAGCGTTGTCATCGTTAGAATATCGCCCCGCGTTCTTCTCGATAACGTCTGAAACATGCGGATCGCTTCTGCGTCTAATCGTTCCTCTTGAAATCCTTTGAGAATCATTCCTGCCCTCCATGGAATAAAACGCGAAACGTAAAAAAAGTGCACGCATCACGTTTCACGTTTCATAGTTCACATAAGTAACGAATGGAGCGATCTGGCGGCCTTCCCAGAGTCCCCTATTTCTCAGAATCGCGATCGTATATACTTGTCGAAGCCATGCCTGGCTTTAGACCAAAGAGAAAGCCCAAATAAGGCGTCTATCTTGTAATGAAAGGACGGATCAAAATAACACGCAATCGTCCCCTCCCCTTTCCCGGTTTCATTGCCTGAATTACACGAATTCCAAAAATGGCCTGCGTCCCGACCATTCTCGATCCGTAAATCACGGCGGCAAGCAGAGAAAGAGGCGGAAGGTTCTTGCATCACTGAGGCCAATTCGAATCAATCTGCTGCTTCAATTGGGCATAAGGCTGGGCCCCCAGGACCCTCATGATGGCTTCTCCCTTCCAGAACATCATAATCGTCGGAATACTCTGGATATGGTACCGCGCCGCTATATGAGGCTTCCTTTCGATGTTTACCTTGACCGTGACCAAACGCCCGGAGTATTCCTTGGCGATCTGTTCTACCACCGGTGCAACCATACGGCAAGGGCCACACCACTCCGCCCAAAAATCGACGAGAACAGGATGCTTCGATAAACGAATCAATTCATCGAAGGACTTCGCAAGCGGTTCTTGATGCTTACCAGCCACAGCACTGTCTCCCTATCTTACCAGCCTATCACCAAAAGAGCATCCGCATCTTACGGCTTACGTTAAGAGCATCCGCATCTTACGGCTTACGTTTCACGTTTCAAAAAGAACTCCTCCATCCGCCGAATCCCCGAACGCTCCGCCTCCTCCAATGTTCCGGAGAAAAGCACCTTTCCTGCGTCCAGCATCGTAATGCGGTGCGCGATCCGCCGGATGCTTTCCAGCTCGTGCGTGACGAGCACGATGGTCATATTCAACGTGTGGTTCAGCGTCGTCAACAGCCGGTCGATCTCTAAGGAAAGCATCGGATCCAGCCCGGCGCAAGGCTCGTCGCAGAAAAGAATTTTGGGATCCATCACAATCGCCCGCGCCAGTGCGGCCCGCTTTCTCATCCCGCCCGACAATTCCGGGGGATACAAGTCGAACGCGTGATCCAACTCGACGAGATGCAGCTTCATCCGCACGATCTTGTAGATCAACGCATCGGAAAGATCCGTGTGCATCTGAAGCGGAAGCGCCACGTTCTCCCCCACCGTGATCGAATTCAACAACGCACCGTGTTGAAACATCACCCCGATCTGCTTCAGCAGCGCACCGAACTCCGCTTCGTCCATTCCGATCATATCCCGGCCAAATAGCCGGATCCGCCCCGAATGCGGCGTATAAAGTCCGATGATGTGTTTAAGAAGCGTGGTCTTCCCGCAGCCGCTTCCGCCTACAATCGTCATGATCTCGTGCGCGCGCACCTGCATCGTCACGCCTTCGAGCACGAAGCGATCCCCGTACGTGGAATAAAGATCTTCTACCTCGACCATCAGTTCCATTTTTGGTTGCACCGGAAAAGCACGATGAAAGTGTGAAAGTGAGAAATTCGGCAGTAAAATCTCACACTCCCACTTTCTCCA
>MVCQ01000004.1 GCA_002059205.1 Candidatus Latescibacteria bacterium 4484_107 | reverse complement strand
ATGGAGAAAAAAGTCAGAATCATCTTCAGACGGACATCCCGGATCTTCTGAATAGCCCCATCCTGATCACCGATGAGTTGGCGATGCACATTCGGAATATGCCCAAAGAATCGGTAGAAAAGGAACGCTTTGTGGCCTTTCTGCGTCCCGGGCCGGAATCCTCTCAGCTGGTCCCCGTGATCGTCGCGCGCGATCCGGAATCTCCCATCCACACGGTTACGCTCCTTGGTGGAAGCGCGGAGAAATGGAGGCGCGGCCTCCCGCTCTCCCCCACTCCCATCCTTCGGGAGCACGCGGAACCGAATCCACCGGGTATCGGTCGAAATGACGAAATACCGGGTGCCAAAACGGATGGAGAAAAAAGTCAGAATCATATGGAGAAAAAAGTCAGAATCATCTTCAGACGGACATCCCGGATCTTCTGAATAGCCCCATCCTGATCACCGATGAGTTGGCGATGCACATTCGGAATATGCCCGAAGAATCGGTAGAAAAGGAACACTTTGTGGCCTTTCTGCGTCCCGGGCCGGAATCCTCTCAGCTGGTCCCCGTGATCGTCGCGCGCGATCCGGAATCTCCCATCCACATGGCTACGCTCCTTGGTGGAAGCGCGGAGAAATGGAGGTGCGGCCTCCCGCTCTCCCCCACTCCCATCCTTCGGGAGCACGCGGAACCGAATCCACCGGGTATCGGACCGAGCGTCGAAACACCGGGTATCAAAGCGGGACGGATCGTCGGAGGAACCCCGGCCAGCACGGGACCTGCCCCGAGGATCGGACCGGAAGGATGGAACTCGCTGCCGGTGAGGTGCTCGCTGAGTCCGGCTCCGAATGCCCCTTCCGGGATAGCGCTTTCTCTAAACGTAGTTCCGGGCAAAGCTTCTGAAGGGATGTGGACGCTGAATACGATTCCGAACACCCCTTCAGAAGAGGCGCTAACGCTGACCATTTTGCCGGAAACAGAGGGAGGCGAATTTCCATTTGTTTCCATGGAATCGCCCCTTTCATCGGTTGGAAGTACCCTCCCAGGGCCGCCCTTCATAAAACTCCCCGCCCCATCGGTGTCTTTAGAGAATCTAAGAAATTTTCCTCATGGTGCTCTCCCCGGGAGGCTTGCCTTTTCTTTCGGGGAAATGCAGGCAGACGGAAGCTATCGGTTCCATGGCACCGTGGAAGTCACCCCATCCAGGGAGACCTCGTTTGCCGTTCCCGTGGAAGGCACCTTGAGCCAGAGTCAGCTTGCCGCATTCGCACAAAAAACGGGTCGCGCGGATGGAACGCCTTCGCCGGAGCGGATGCCGGAGGGATCGCCTGTCGAGGGGAACCCGTTTATCTCACCGGACTTACGATCGGATCTCTCGTCCATTTCGATGGCGTGGGACGATCCCGGGAACCCGCTTGCGGAGAACCGGAACCCAATCCCCTACTCGCCACTTCCAAGTAGTCAGTCAGCAGTTCCTACTCCCCACTCACCAAGCACCAGTCACCAATCACCAGTCACCGCCAACTACGGTTCATTCCCGCTCAGCGGACTTCCCGGCTCGGGGTACAAAATGATGCTCCCGATGACGATCTCATCCAACGAGGACGCATGGCGGCTTCTCAGCGAGGGGCACTCCGAAAAGATTTCGGTACTATTGAGCATCACCCCGGCTTCCGGCACACCACAAACGTTTCCGGCAGTCCTTCAACCGGATCCGCCGACGTCAACGTCTTCGTTCGTTCCGGTGCAAATCCTCTCCGGGGACCTCCAGCACATGCTGGGCATCTCCTCCGAAGTCTTCGCCGGACAGATATTCCTCAGTCGTGAGGGAAAATCCCCGAATGCGCTCCGAAACCTGTCCGGCGCCATTGCGCTTCCGATGGATCAGATTCACGAGACGGATGCCTCCCTCGTGCTTCCCGTTGGGGAGAACGGGGCATTGAAAATGGATTGGATCGGAAACAGACCGCTGTCCGATCCCCTCCCCGCGGAGGACTCTCCGGAGATGCAGAAAACACACATCGTGCCGGACCGGACCGGGGGCTTTTCCTTCACGTATGCCCCGGATCGTGCCGCTCCCGAAAAATCGGATCAAAGCACGGAGCCCTTGAGCATTGCTCCGATGCCCCGACTTCGCACGGAAGAAAATCCGACGACTGCTCCCGAACAGAACGCGCCGGCGAGCACCCGGAAACCCGATGAAGGCGCACACGACCCGTTTCAAATCGCCCACGCCCCGTCTCAAGGGCCTGCTCCCTCGGAACCAGTGACGAGTCTCCCCCACGAGTCCGGTCTCCTTCCGAGTTCGGAACTTTCCACAAGCGCGCCGGACCGCGAGGGGGATTTCACACCGGCTCCCGAAGGCACCTCGAACGTCCGGAATTGGAACCTGGTAGCTCAAATCGCAAAAGGCGCAAGCCTGGTGCTCGGCAACGGCCGCTCCGTGGCGCATATCCGACTGGAACCTGAGGATTTAGGCGTGGTTCGGATGAAGGTGGTGACCGAGGGAACGATGCTTTCGGTTCGTATGTCCGTCGAAAAACCGGAAATCAAGCACATGTTGGAATCCAACCTCGGCCAGCTCAGAGAAGCTTTGACCTCCGAGAACGTGCGCGTGGAGAAGATCGAGGTATTTGTGGGCGGCGGAGACTTCTCGGAAGGATCCCCGAACCGTGAAGACCCGCGCACTATGTGGAACGGCGGAAGAGGCGCAACGCCCTCCCGACAGGCCGATGAAAAATCCTCTGAAAACGCTCCGAAGGCGCGGATCTATGCACGCACCGGCTCGGAGGGACGCAGGGTGGACTATCTTGGATAGGCTCTGAAGAAGCGTTGAAATTCACCAGATTCTTACGAGGAACGACTATGGCACTGATAGAAGCGCTGACAGCCCAACAGACCGCTGCTCAGGGAATCGACCTTTTTTCTCAATCCGAAAACATACTGGGGAAAGAGGACTTCCTGAAGCTGCTCGTCGCCCAATTAGAACACCAGGACCCCCTCAGTCCGATGGAGAACGAGGCGTTCGTGGCCCAGTTGGCTCAGTTCAGTTCCCTGGAGCAACTCCAGAATATGAACGAAAGCCTTCAGCAGTTCACCAACACGAACACCTATACCTCGCAGATTATGGCCTCCACTTTTGCGGGTAAAACGGTCTGTGCATATGGAAACAGCGTTCATCTAAATTCGGACGGTCCCGCGGAGCTTCGGTATCGGCTCTCGGACGATGCGGATCGGCTGACCGTAACCGTTTATGATGTCCGGGGACAAGAGGTGCGCACGCTCGAACTATCGGGTAGTTCGCGGGGAGACGGAAGTCTCCTCTGGGACGGAAAGGATGCGCATGGCAAACGCATGCCTTCCGGAGACTATACACTGTCCTTCTCCGCGATGGATGCCGAGGAAAATGAGCTCCCGGTGCAGGGAATCGTTTCGGGAGCAGTGGAGAAAGTGATCTACGAGAACGGCGAGGTGTATCTTCTCGTGAACGGAGGGCGGATGCCGCTCTCCCATGTGCTCGATGTATCGGAGTGAAGAAGATGGAAAAGCTAAAGTCGGAAGTCTGAAGTCTGAAGACAGAGGGAAACAGCCTGCACATCGTATTTGGACGTACCGGTTCGGAAAAAGAACCACGGTCCGGTACAAGCGTACTCCCGTTCCATTCCGGATTCTGACTTCTGGATTCTGGATACGCTGTATTTTTATACTGACCTTCGAAAGGAGGTGAACGAATGGCGGCTATACCGCACATCGGGGGAATCCCTCCGAACCCGAACCGGCCTCAGATAGGTGTTCGAAGAGGGAGGATCCCTCCGATTGGACGCCCCTTCGGGGAAATTCTTTCCGAGCAGGTCCGGACACCGGACGGACTTCGGTTCTCAGCGCACGCCCTGGAGCGAATCGAAACGAGGGGGATGGATCTATCCTCCGAGGAGTTGGAACGGATCGGCAACGCCGTAGCCTCTGCAGATCGGAAGGGTTCCAGAGAATCGCTGATTCTCCTGGACCATCACGCCTTTGTAGTCAGTGTGACGAATCGAACCATCATCACGGCTATGGGGAGTGAGGATATGAGATCCCATGTTTTCACAAACATCGACAGCGCCGTGATCGGTTAGTTGGTCATTGCCAGAGCGAAACGATGCGCCATCAGTCACCAATAACCAGTAACCGATCACCGATCACCGATCACCAAACCGGGCTGGACCTCCCACGGAGGAAGCCCCGCTGTGGACCGACGGAAGCAGCGAGCAAACATGGATAAGGAGGGTGTTTCATTATGATGAATTCTTTATTTGCCGGCGTCTCCGGCTTACGGAATCACCAGATCAGAATGAACGTCATCGGCAACAACATCGCCAACATCAACACGACCGGGTTCAAATCCAGTCGGGTGACGTTCGAGGAAGCATTGGCACAAACCATCAGAGCGCCCCGAGGCCCCGACGGCCTGGTGGGAGGCATCAATCCGATGCAGTCCGGTCTCGGAGTGTCCGTCAGCAGCATTGATAGTATCTTCACTCAGGGAAGCCTGGAGTCAACCGGCCAAGTCACCGATCTGGCGATCGAGGGGAATGGGTTCTTCATCCTGAGCGATGGAGAAAACCGGTACTACTCCCGCGCCGGGGTTTCCCAGTTCGACAGCGAGGGCAATCTCGTCAATCCAAACAACGGGTTTATCGTGCAGGGCATGCTCGCGGATTCAAACGGCGAGATCACATCCGGTTCGCCGATCACCGACATCACGCTTCCCTTCGGACAGAAGGAGAAGGCCCGGGCCACCACGTCCGTTGAACTGGCGGGGAATCTGGATGCCTCTCCGGCCAAGCAGACCTGGACGGCCAGTTCGGCGTTCACGGATCAGGGAGAGATCGCCGCTGCTGCGAGCGAGATCAATAACCTGGATCAGGTTACCGTCGACCTGACGGATGGAGACCAGATCGTCATATCGGGCACCAAGCCCAGCGGAAGCATCGTGTCCGCTCAGTTCACTTACGGAGCGGGCAACGACGGCACCACCCTGGGCGATCTGCTCACCGCGATCAATACCGCGTATGGAGGCGATGCGGTGGCCAGTCTGGATGCCTCGGGGAATCTCGTGTTGACCGATGCCGCGTCCGGGACCAGTTCGTCTTCGCTTTCGCTTTCCTTCACCGACGTGGACGGAGACGGTAGCGCTCTTACCCTGCCCGAGTTTACTAAAACCGTGACGGGCAAGGATACGACCCACGCGACCTCCATCGCCGTTTACGACAGCCTTGGGGAAAAACACACCGTCACCATAACCTTCACCAAGAGCGATACTACGGATGCGTTGTGGACGTGGGAGGCGGCCCTGAGCGGGAACGAACAGATTCTCCAGGGCGATACGGACGGCGACGGCCAGGATGAACAGCTCAATAGCGGAACCGTGCGCTTCAACACGGATGGATCGTTCAAAGACTTTGACTATACGGATTATGCCGACGGGACAGAAGTGACCTCTTTCGTATTCTCACCGGGCAACGGCGCGGAAAACGTGTCCATCGAGTTTTCTCCCGGCGAGAGGGACGAATTCGGGGGGCTGATTCAATTTGCCTCTTCCTCCGCGGCAAGCGCCGAGTCCCAGAACGGCTATGGGGAGGGCAGTTTGAGCACCATATCCATAGACGAAACCGGACAGATCAGCGGATTATTCACCAACGGTGTGACGAGAACGCTGGCGCAGATCGCCCTGGCGGACTTCAACAATCCCTCCGGATTATTGAGGACGGGGGACAACCTATATCAGGCATCGGCCAACTCCGGACAGGCTGTGGAAGGCGTGGCGGGCACCAACATCCAGGGGCGGATCATCTCCGGCTCCTTAGAGCTGTCCAACGTGGATCTGGCCCAGGAGTTCGCCAATATGATCATCGCCCAGCGCGGCTTTCAGGCCAACGCCCGGGTGATTACGACCACGGACGATCTCCTGAACGAGGTGAACAATCTAAAACGATAGGCGTGAAGAACGTAAAATGTAAAACGTAAAAAAAGATTGAGGTCGAGGTTGAGACAACCGGTTCTTAATTTTGTCTTAACCTCAACCTGTCTTTTCTCTGCGTTCTACGCGTCTCTGCGGTTGGAAAGGGATGGGGCATGATTCGGATTACCCGGCTCAACAATACAGAATTGATCGTCAACGCCGATCTGATCGAATTTATCGAGGCCACGCCCGATACGATCATTACCCTGACGACCGGTCAGAAGCTCATCGCCTCGGAGCCGGTTGAAGAGATCATCGAGCGCGTGATCGCTTTTCGGCGACGCATTACGCTCCCGGATTAGGGCTACGGATTACGGGGGTTGGGGTACGGAGCATGGTTGCCACGTCTCAATGCCCTTTTAGTCCGTGTCCCTGTTTTTCCCGATAAGAGGTGCGCGGTATGGATATTGCCACGATAGCAGGTGCGTTCGCCGGGATCGGGCTGATCGTGCTGGCCATTCTCCAGAACGACGGAAGTTTGGTCATCTTCATGGATAGCTCTTCGGCCATGATTGTGTTGGGGGGGACGATCGCCGCCACACTGATCAACTTCCCGCTCGCCTCCGTGATGGGGGTCATCTCGGTGATCAAGAAAACCATCCTCCACAAAGAGATGGACCCGGGCATAGTGATCAGCACGATGGTGGAGTTCGCGGAAGTAGCCCGGAAAGAGGGCATCCTGTCGCTCGAACAGAAGGTGGACGATCTGAACGACGACTTCGCGAAAACGGGCATCCGGCTGGCTGTGGACGGCACGGAGCCGGAGGCGATCCAGGAGATTATGGAACTGGAACTGGAGAATCTCGAAGAACGGCACAGACAGGGACAGAAAATCCTCGTCTCCATGGGCACGTCGGCCCCGGCATTCGGGATGATCGGGACGCTGATCGGTTTGGTGAAGATGTTGATGAACATGAACGATCCTTCTTCCATCGGGCCGGCCATGTCCGTGGCGCTTCTGACCACGTTCTACGGAGCGTTCATCGCCAATCTGCTCTTCATTCCGCTGGCCGGAAAACTCAAGACGCGGTCGGAGGCTGAGGTGCTGATTAAGCGACTTATCTTAGAGGGAATCATGGCCATTCAGTCCGGAGAAAATCCCAGAATGGTCGAACAGAAGCTCGGTGTATTCATTGCGCCCAGAAAAAGGAAAAGCAAGTATGAAAGCTAAGAAGAAAAAGGAGGAGGAAGGAGGAGGAGGTGCACCGGGATGGATGGTGACCTACGGGGATATGATGTCCCTTCTGCTTACCTTTTTTGTGATGCTGCTTTCCTATTCGTCCACCGATATCGTCAAATTCAAGCAGGCGATGGGCTCTCTCCGGGGCGCGCTGGGGATGTTGAAATCCGAACAAGGCGTGGTCAATCTTCCCAAACTGATGATCGGAACCCGCGCCGAGCAACAGGTGGAGACCTCCTCCGTCCGTTTGAGGAAATTGATCAAACAAGAGCACCTCGAAGAGGCCATCCACGTGGAGCGAACGGACAAGGGGCTGTTGATCCGTATCAGCAACATGGTTCTGTTCGACCTCGGCAAGGCGGAGATCAAGCCCGACGTTCACTCCATTTTAGACAAACTCGTGAGCATTATCGCCCAATGGGAAGGCCCCATCCGGGTGGAAGGGCATACGGACGATCTGCCGATTCACACCGCACAGTTTCCCTCCAACTGGGAATTATCTACTGCCCGGGCCGTCAAAGTTCTGCGAATCCTTATCGAAAAAGGAGGGGTGAATCCGAAAAACCTGTCGGCGGTGGGATATGGAGAACATCACCCCATTGTGCCGAATATCAACGCCAGAAACCGCTCGAAAAACCGGCGCGTGGAAATCCACCTCGAGATGGACGCGGAGCCTTCTTCCGCCCCCCCGACTCCATTCCAGCCGGATACGCCGAAAAAGACATCCGTGCCTCTTGAAAAAGCAAGCGCTCCCATTGAGTAAGTAGACGGACAGAATTAAATTTATATAATCCGCACTGCAGAGCACGCAAAGCATGCAGAGAAACACCCTGTGAAAGTGGGTAAGTTGGAAAGAGGGAGGAGGTTCACCGTCTCCCCGTCTCACTTTCTGCACTCTGCGAACTCCGCGGACTCTGCGGTGAGCATAAAGAAAATAATTTTGTCTGAGCACTTAAAAGGAGGTTCCTGTGGCAAAAGAAGAGGTCACTGCAAAAAAAAACCAAAAAGATGGGGCCATGAAGCTGGTTCCCATTATACTCGGGGCGGTGGTGCTGGAGGTGGTTCTGGCCTATTTTCTGGTGACCAAAATCATCGCTCCGCAAATGCGGGCAGCCGTCCAACAGACCCCCCTCGAAGAGGAGGGTGTAAAAAAATCCAGGACCATCGGTAAAATTTACGAAATCAAAGATATCATCGTCAATCCGGCGGGAACCGACGGAACCCGCTATCTGAATACCACTGTGGGCTTAGAGGTGGAAAACGATCAGCTCATCGCGGAATTGGAAAGCAGAATGCCACAAATTCGGGACAGCCTCATAGACATCCTCGTTGGAAAAACCATCGAGGAATTGGATGGAGTCGAGGATAAGCGCTTGCTGCGCGAAGAGATCCTGACCCGGATCAACGACATATTGCCGGAGACGAAAAATGGGAAAGTGGCCCACGTATATCTCATTGATTTCGTGATCCAGTAAAACGTGAAACGGGAGGCGTGAAGCGTAAAACGTGACACGGAACCTTCACACGGGGCGTCCATCGCTCCCCTTTTCCCTCTGAGGGCTTTCAGGCTATGGCGAAGATTCTCTCCCAGGACGAAATTGATGCGTTGCTTTCGACGGTCTCCTCTGAAGTTGAAACCCAAGTCGCTCCCACCACGGAACGAGGGGAGTCCTCTCGTTCTGTGGCGACGTATGATTTCTCTCATCCCAGCCGTGTATCCAAAGACCAGTTGCGGACGATCCGCAATATCCACGAGAATGTCTGTAAACTATTGAGTTCGTCCCTGTCCGGATTCCAGCGTACGGTGGTGGATGTGGAGCTCGTAGATGTGGATCAACTCACCTATGCGGAGTTTATTCTTTCTCTCGCCAGTCCGAGCTGTTCGTACACCTTTTCCATGGATCCGTTGGAGGGTGAAGCCATCATCGAATTCAGCCCTACCATTGCCTTCGCTTTCGTGGATCGCGCCTTCGGAGGCGAAGGAACCGCTTTCACTTTGGAGCGGTCGCTGACCGGGATCGAACGAAGTATTGTAGATAATGTCGCCGCCCGGGTTTTGGAAGACCTCGAAGAAAGCTGGAAGCAGTTGTATAAGGTGGCCATCGAGATGAAACGATTTGAGACAAATCCGGAATTTATGCAAGTAGTCCCTTCCGGAGAGATCGTCATTTCAATCACGCTGGAAGTCAAATCCCCCACGGCATCGGGGCTCCTCAACATCTGTTATCCTTATATGACCTTAGAACCGGTGATTATCATGTTAAGCGGGCAACACTGGCTTTCGTCCGCGTGGAAAAAGAAACAAGTGGATCCGAAGGTGATGGAAGATTCGTTGCAGCATGTTCAGTCAAGCGTTCAAGTCCAGTTGGGGACCACGCAGGTAACCGTCAGAGATTTACTGGAACTTGAAGAGGGACACGTGATTTGTCTCGATATGAAAAAGGATGCTCCGGTGGTGGTATTCGTGGAGGATCGGCCCAAGTTTTACGCCCGGCCGGGATTATTGGGAACGAGAAAGGCCATAGAAATCCTTTCGCAAATCGAGGAGGAGAGTGAATAGATGCCGAACGAGCAAGCGGTGAGCGCAACGAAGGATAGCCAGGAAGATACTGATGCCCTGGCGGAAAAAGAGATGTTAGAGGCCCTGGCGAAAGAAGAAACTCAGGAGGAGGAGCAGCAGAAGTCCTCCGACGACGAGGCGAAAGATGCAGACGCCCTGGTCGAACAGCAGATGCTGGAGGCCCTGGCGAAGGAAGAAACTCAGGAGGAGGAGCAACAGAAGTCCTCCGACGACGAGGCGAAAGATGCAGACGCCCTGGTCGAACAGCAGATGCTGGAGGCCCTGGCGAAGGAAGAAACTCAGGAGGGGACAACCGATGGGAAAGACTCGGAACCGATGGCGCAAAACGTACTCCCCGGGGAGCCTGGAACCACTGTAAAACCTGCGCAGTTCCAGTCTTTGAACCCGGCGGCTCAGGAAGCCCCCTCGAAGAACATCGAAATGCTGATGGATGTGACCCTCGCGGTCTCTATCGAGTTGGGCCGAACCACGATGCAAGTCAAACGAATTCTGGAGTTGGGGCCCGGATCGGTGATCGAGTTGAACAAAATGGCCGGGGAACCGGTGGATGTCCTCGTCAACAACAAGCTGATAGCACGTGGGGAAGTCGTCGTCGTGGATGAGAACTTCGGCATTCGCGTCACCGATTTGGTAAGTCCTTCGGAACGCCTCAAAAGCCTCTGACCTCAGGGGACTGGGGACAGGGATCGGGGGCAGGGACAGACGTTCCCCTACCGCTGTTTCCTGATCCCCGAAAGGTATGGCCATGAATTGTATGCTGGGTATCTTCGCTGTCTCGGCGGCGGATTCGCTCCATCGGGTGGATCCAGTGGTTCGGTCCGCGGGCAGTTTGTGGGGCCTGCTTCTGCACCTCGTGCTCTACCTGGCCCTGATCGTGGGGCTGATCTGGGGTTCCGTCTATCTGATGAAAAGGATGAGCGGAAGAAACGCAACCAAAAACGGGCACCGGATCCGCGTGGTCGAATGCCGGTCCATCGCTCCGAAAAAGGCCATCTACATCGTGGAAATTGGCGGTCATACGATGGCCCTTGGCGTATCGGAGGCCCACATCACTATGCTCGCCGAACTTCCCGATCTGCCTCTGGAGACGGAGACGGCCGAAGAATCGAACGCCTTTTCGAAATGGATGAAAAAAATATGACACGCGTCCGCATACGCCGTGGCCTCCTCTTAGGCGCGATCTTCCTGATCAGTATGACAGCAGGAAATGGTTGGGCACAGCAGGGGCTACCCACGCTCAGCCTAGGGATCACCAATTCCTCCGATTCGGGGGATATCGCGGTCACGCTGCAAATCATCCTGCTGCTTACGATCCTCTCGCTGGCTCCGGCCCTGCTTATTATGCTCACCTCCTTCACGCGGATCGTGGTGGTGCTTTCCTTTCTCAGGCATGCCATCGGAACGCAGCAGATGCCTCCCAATCAATTGTTGATCGGCCTGGCCCTGTTCCTGACCCTTTTCATCATGATGCCCGTGGGGCAAGAGGCCTACCAGCAGGGGATCCATCCTTTTCTGAACGACGAAATCACGCGGGACGAAGCGCTGGAGCGCACCCTGGCCCCGATCCGGCGATTTATGCTCCAACAGACCCGCGAGGAGGACCTGAACCTGTTCGTGAGTCTCTCGGAAATCCCCACCCCGGAAAATGCGGACGCGATACCAACCCAGGTTCTCATTCCCAGCTTCATCATCAGCGAGCTTCGCGCCGCCTTCCAGATCGGGTTTTTCCTGTTCGTGCCTTTTCTCGTCATAGATATGATCGTGGCGAGTGTCCTGATGTCTATGGGGATGATGATGCTGCCGCCCATCATGATCTCCTTGCCCTTCAAAATTCTCCTCTTTGTGCTGGTGGACGGCTGGAACCTTCTCGTGCGTTCGTTGGTTTTGAGTTTTTATTGACAGGGGATAAAGAGGTCGATCAATTCAAAGATTGCCTAGTGTTCTGTAAAGTTTGATTTGCAGGATAGAGCCGAGAAAAAAATCGGGGACACGTAGGAGGCGAATCCCTTCGCCGATCAGGGAACTGACGAGTTGTCATTCTGATCCGGAGCGCAGCGGAGGCGAAGAATCTCCTTGTCTGCGGAACGTACGGGCACCAAAATCGAGATTCTTCGTCGCTCCGCTCCTCAGAATGACAGTCATTCAAAATGAACTTGACAAGCACTGGGAGTTGTGTGTGTTTTTTGAAATTTAGGCAATTTTGGCAATCGTAGGCAATGGGGGATGGAGGAAAGGGAGGAGAAAAATGACCCCACAATCCATTATTCACCTGGCCCGGGAGACGATTCTATTGGTTCTCCTCGTATCGGCGCCGATGTTGGGCTTCGCGTTGTTGGTGGGTCTGGGCGTGAGCATCCTCCAGGCCGTCACCCAGATTCACGAAATGACCTTGGTGTTCATTCCCAAAATCCTGGCCGCAGCCATAGGGATGATCCTTTTCCTCCCATGGATGCTGCGACTGATCATGGATTTCACGGCCCGAATACTCACGAGTCTGGCGCAAGCCGGGGGATAGTCGCTCTTTCCCACTCCAGACTGGCAAGGTCGAATCTCAGAATCAAAAGATCCAAATCCACTTTCCGCCTTACCGGAGAAGGAGGAAAGGATTTGGCTTTCCTATTTCGAGAAGGCTTGAGCAGAGCACGTGAAACCTCAGACTCGTGAACAGCGCGGGCTATATGGAACTTTTAGAATATCTGCTCACCCGGTTTCAGATCTATCTGCTGGCCGTGGTGCGCATCGGAGGCCTGATCGCTACCGCGCCTCCCTTCAGCTATCGCAACGTCCCCGTCCAGATCAAGGTGGGGTTGACGCTGATCCTGGGACTAATCGTGCTTCCCATGCTAAGTACAGATCCGGCCGCCATGCCAAAAGACGCGGTCTCGTATCTCGTGCTGCTGACGAGGGAGACGATCGTGGGGCTGCTGATGGGATACGTGCTGTTGCTGTTTTTCATGGGGGTTCAATTTTCCGGACAACTCGTGGGGCTCCAGATGGGATTCGGCATTGTCAATGTGCTCGATCCCATGTCCTCCACGCAAATATCCATCATCGGAGAATTTCAATATCTGATTGCTATGTTGCTTTTTCTGGCGGTGCGGGCACATCACCTTCTCATCGAGGTTCTGGTTGGGACCTTCAAGTGGATACCTGTTGGCGGCGTTCGATTGCCGGCATCCCTGGGCGAGGGCCTGATCCGCATAAGCGCCCAAGTGTTCGTAACGGCAATCAAGCTCGGTGCGCCGATGATTGTAACCCTCTTCCTGACCAGCGTGGCCTTGGGGATCGTAGCGCGAACGGTACCTCAGATGAACGTGTTCATCGTGGGATTTCCGTTGAAGATCGCGATCGGTCTCCTGATGCTGGGAGTCTCCTTCCCCTTCTTCTACTATGTATTCGGACGTCTCCTGACGGGTGTATGGAGCGATCTCGAGGGCATCGTAGGGGCTCTGAGTCCATGAGGAAAGATCCGTCCGTTGCTCGTTCTGATGCCAAATGCGGACTCAAACATCAAATCCCGAGGCCCGAACAGGCATGTCCGTCACGTTCCAAATGTCAGCGTACACCCCTTCGATTCCGCGCCTTTGTCTTAGGAACACGGAGCCCGATTTGAACTTTGAGTGCTGAGATCGGCACGTTCCTCATGAGAGTAGGGAAGCGCTTCCGGAAAAAACGAGAGATTATGAAAAAATCTACTTCGCAAATAGACGTCACTATCTCCGCGGACAAGCGGACGGCGTGGGTAAACGTCAAAGGACCGGGGAGCAGCGCGGAAGAGGTACGGGCCGCGTTGCGGGATGCCGGGGTCACACACGGGGTGAGTCGAAAGCGGATAGAGGACCTCCTCGCCAGGAAAGATTTCGGACGAAATATCGTGGTGGCGAGATCCACTCCGATCGAGCGTGGAGTGGACGCCCGGATCGAGTATCTGATCTCCGAAGAGAAGTCCACCGGAAAGGAGTTGGAGAACGGTTGCATAGACTTCCGTTCTATCGACTTTGTGAAAAGTGTAAAACCGGGCACCCCGCTGATCCGGAAAATCCAGAGAACGGACGGCGTGCCCGAAATCGGGGTGACGGGCAAGGCCTTGCAATGGGAAAGGGGAAAGGATCTCGACCTGAACTCCTTCATCGGAAAAGGAGCGGTTCTAGACGAGGACGACCCCAACACTGTGATAGCGGAGAAGGAAGGCATCTACCACCGGGGCCGCCTCGGAAGGGTCAGCGTGGAGGATTCCATCCTGATCCAGGGGGATGTGGATTTTGAAGTAGGAAATATTGATACCCCCTCTTCCGTCATCATAGGAGGAGACCTTCTGGGTGGCTTCAGTATCTCGAGCGGCAGGCATATTACGATCAGCGGCGTGGTCGAAAATGCAGAGGTGAGGGCGAATGGAGACCTCACGGTATGTGGGGGCATTGCCAAAGGACGTCGCCCCATCGAGGCAGGAGGGGAAATCAAAGCAAAGTACATCTACGATCGGGCGCACGTGGCGGCGGATTCCGTCAACGTAACGGAGCGCATCGGACACAGCAATTTTAAGGTGGCGAGTGAGGTGAAGGCCAAGGAGATCGTAGGCGGAAAATTGATCGTCGGGTACAGAGTGGAGGTCTCCAACCTGGGCAGTTCCAGCCATACGCTGACGGAAGTGGAGGTCGGTCTGGATCCAGATATTCGGGGAAAAGTCATTCGCCTGATGGCGGACCTGGACGCGAGAAAACGAGTAATACAAGCCTTAGAGAAGGAAAGACAGACGGCGGAAAAGAAGGCGTTGGCCCTATCCAAAAAATTCCGCAACATCCTGATTATGACGCAGGAATTGTTCAGCAGCGAAGCGGTGATGAAGATCGGAACAGAGGCCAAAAAAAACGCGGTCCGTGTGAAGGAATACGAAGACCAGATAACCCACCTCAACGAGGAGGTCCAGTTCCTTCAACAGGACATCGAAGAGTATAATCCGGTGATTTCGGTCCGGGGTACCGTTTTCCCCGGCGTCACCATCACGCTTGGCGTCTCGGAACCCTTTCCGATAAAAAAGCCGTTCAGGAACGTTATTTTCCGCCTGGACGACCATGGGGAGGTAGAGATCGTGCCCAATCATTGATCCCCTTCTCCTTGCCCACCCACCCCAGTTGGTGCTTGGTGATTGGTGAACTGATATTTGAAACTTCATTTCAGCTGTCAATAACACTACCACGCATCACGCACCATTTGCTTATAAATAAGGATCGAAACGATGGAAAACACGCAGGTATTGATCGTGGACGACGAACCCGGGATATTGGAAGCCCTGAGCAGTTTTTTAGATACGATGGAGGGGTTTACGTCCGTGCCGGTTCCGAGTGCAAGCGAGGCGCTCTCCAGACTCGAGAAACAGCCTTTCGATCTGGTTCTGTCCGACGTGCGGATGGAAGGAATGGACGGATACACCTTCCTCTCTGAACTTCGGAAGAAATACCCCAATCTTCCGGTGGTCTTAATAACCGGAGGCCCTTACGATTACGAAGAAGGGATCGCTTTGGGCGCAAACGACTTCATCAGAAAGCCCTTCGATTTTATGGCGATGAAGGCGCGCTTGCTTTTAGTCCTTCAGAACGCCCGCCTGATAAACGAACTGGAGCAAAATAACCGAAAACTGGAGGAAAGCAATGGGAAGCTTCGGGAGGAACAGAAACATCTGATGCGTCTCGTGGATTCCTGGCTCACCGACGGCGTGGACGATTCGGAGACGAAGCGACTTCTAACG
>MVCQ01000105.1 GCA_002059205.1 Candidatus Latescibacteria bacterium 4484_107 | reverse complement strand
AGAGCACGTTCGGCCCTCCATCGTTGACCACGTAGAGGTCTAAATCCCCATCCAGATCGAAATCACACCAAGCGGCGGCTGTTCCCCGTCCCCGGTCATCGGTTCCGGATGCGGACGACACGTCCTCGAAGTGGCCGTCTCCGAGGTTGCGATAGAGGCTGTTCGTTTGACCCGTATTGACCACGTACAGATCGGGAAAACCATCGCCGTCATAATCACCCCAGACCGCCATCCGGCCTCGTCTCCATGGAAAGCCTTCGCACCCCCAAGAACCTGCGACAAAGCGCGTTCCATCGTTGCGATAGAGGAGGTTGGTTTGACCGTCCCGAACCACGAAAAGATCGGGATCGCCGTCCAAGTCATAATCGCCCCAGGCGGCCCAGTGACCCCGTCCTTCGTTGGCCACGCCGAGCTTTTCCGCAACTTCCGCGAACGCCCCGTTCCCCTCGTTGTGGTACAAACGATCCGGCCCGCCCTCGCGAACCACAAAAAGATCGGGAAATCCGTCGCCGTCGTAATCGCCCCAGGCCGCGCCGCGATCCGAACCGTCGGCTTTCCCCTCTACAACAGACGAAACGCACTCAAACAGCGGATGTCCCTCGACGACCGTGAACGAAAAAGTCCGCTTCGGCGCGCCCGGCGGATCCGTCGAGACGGCGCCCTTTGGATCCACCGCGCGGACGTAATACCAGACCTTCGTCCCCAGCGTCCTCGCCGGAATAGCCGCCCGGAAAAAAAGCGGACCAAGGGGAAAATTGACCACGGAACAACACGGAATGTCACGGAGATTTTCAGTGGGCTTCTGTGTTATTCCGTGGTGAGGTTGCATCGGAACTTCCTCAAAATGCACGCTATCGGATGAGAAAAAGAGGGCGGCCTGAGCGACACTGTCCGCGTCCTGAACGCAGGCGGTCACTTCGTAGGAATGGCGCTCGTCGTCCGTATCGGGAAGGAGCGTGGTCGCTAAGATCAGCGGGGGGGTGTTGCTGGCAAATCCGGTTTTGCTGAGCGCGTCTAATATCCGAAGTTTTCCGTATCCCCACCTGTCGTTGGGCACGGGTCCGGTGAACGCGTCCCGAAGCGCCCCTTCGGTCAAGGCGCGGCGGACGCCGTCGTGGGTCAGCGTGGGATCGGCCTGAAGAAGCAGCGCGGCGGCTCCGGCCACGTGCGGCAGCGCGGAACTGGTGCCTTCGAACGGCCCGTATCCGCCCAAGGTTTTCTTCCCGACATAGTGAGACTGAGCCGTGTACACAATGCTGCCCGGAGCCGCCAAATCCACGAGAGGCGCGCCGTCTATGCGTTTGCCCCATCCGCTGAAATCGTTGATCGCTCCCTTGGTATTTCGCGTGCCCCGGGGATCATAAGCCGCCACCGTGATGGCCTCGTCGGCCGTGCCCGGCCAGGTGACCGTGCCGTCGTCGGTCACAAAATCCAGAAACTGCGCGCCGTCCACCCAGTCGGTCACGTCGTCGGTCACGAACCCATCCATGCGCTGATCGCTTTCTCCCCGATTCTCCGCAACGAGCGTCCAGACTCCGTCCGCGCCGTTTTCTCTGTAAAGCACAATATCCATCTTGGAGGTTCCTCTCGAAGAAACCTCATATTGGCTGAACGCCTCTACGTCGTCGGTTTTCGTCGGCTCCCCGGTTCCGGCGAGATGCATGATTTTTCCGGAAGGGGAGATCATTCGGAAGACGAGAGAGGGGGTGTCTCTCACTTTCTCACTTTCCCACTTTCCCAGGATCCAGAGCGCTGTCAGGTAGATTTGGCGCACGCCGATGTCCCTGGGGATGTTGATGCGGATGCTTCGGGAGCCGCCAGCTGGAACCTCGGTGCGGCAATGCTTCTTTCGTTTGGGACCGGCCAGATTCCCGGAGGCGGTAAGCTGGACGATACCTTCGCGGGCCAACGCGGCGATCATCTGTTCCAAATTGGAGGACCCGTCCATAAACTCGAACAGCCACGTGCCGAATTCGTACACCATGATGTCCGCGCCGAGCTTCCGCGCCCAGGGGATGTACCACTCCGGGGAAAGATTGGCTCGATTGGCTACCAGAAGCTCCGCGCCCGGAGCGATGCCGACCAGTCTCCGGCCGAGCGAAGCCCCTCCGGCTGCGATGCCGCACGAGCACGTGCCGTGATTGACCCCATCTCCCCGGTCGTAGAGCAACCCTCCGCCGCGCCGTTCGATGCCGTTGTTCTCCAAGCTAGCCACGATCTTGCACGTATGCAGCGGGATCAGCTTTTCGCCGGGATCGAGCGCGTTGTTGCCGTTCCCGTCCACGATCCCGTACATCGGCTCCCCGAACGTGGGATCGCTTCCGGTGAATCCGGCTTCCGGCCCGAAATCCCTCCGACCGTTCCGGTTCCGGTCGTTGTAAAGCCAATCGAGATCGGCTTCGAACACACCGGGAATCGGGCTGAATTGATAATGATGATCCACGATCTCGGTATCCCAAAACCGCAGGACTTCGTCCAGATCGAACACGCCGTCGCCATCGGTGTCCACGCCATCCACACCGTTGTCAAAGCGGGCATTATCGTTTTTATCCATCCAGTGCACCGGTTCCCCGTCGGCCCGCCAGAACGTGGGATGGAAGACATCCACACCGGTGTCGAACATGGCGATGCGGACGCCCTGGCCCGTCAGAGCGGGAGGACGCGCTGACAGGTTCCATACCTGATCCGCCTGGATTTCAGGGCCACTCACGTCGAGCGGCGAGACGACTTTCGGATGCCAGCAGGATTCGATGCGCTCGACGGCCTCGCTTTCCTCGAGAGCGGGAAGAGCGGCCCAGGAAATCCGCGCACCGTAGATGCGCCCCACGTGCAGGATTTCTCCGTCCATTCGATAGAAACCGACGCCGCGATCCTCCAATTCGGACAGAATGGATTCGGAGGGTTCCCGCACAAAGCGGATGGAAACGTCTATCGAATCCGTCCCGGCGATCTTGCTCAGACGGCCGCTGGCGCGCGCGCCTTTCAGGTAGGCGAGGCCGGAGTTCGTCTTCCGGTGATTGGTGACTGGTGACTGGTGAGTCGTGAGTGGTGAGTCGTGCGTGGTGGCCGGTTCGACGGAAATGGGTTGCCCAGCCATGAAGCAAGTTATGGAAAGAAAAAGTGTTATCGTGATCTTTGTGAGCATATCGTTCTCCCGAAAACAGGACCGACAAAGAACGCCTGATTGGGACGCGGAACCAACCGGATTTTCTTTCCTTTTATCCGTGTCCAATTGCCTTTTTTGGTGCACTTTGATCTTCCCAATAATACGCATAGGAAGCCGATGTGTCAAGTTTTTGTTGGGACAAAAGGCAAGAGGACGCATTTTTCTCTTGCATGGGCGCGGCTGGATAGGTATTTTAAAATCGGGGATCAGGGGGAAGGGGAAAGGCCCCGCCCGACGACGCCCCGCCTTGGGGCGAACGCTCCTCTTATCCCGGATCGGGTTATCCCGGATCGGGCGTCGTGAACATTGCTCGAAACACAAAACGAGGTGGGAATTGCGGAGTTGGCTGACCGCCGATAGCTGAAAGCTGACCGCCAAGTCTTCATTGGAACGCGGGAGGATACAACGTGTCTTGTTTCTATGTGCAGCCTCAGGATGTAACAAAGGATCGGGTGATCCTGCGCGGGGAGGAAGCGCACCACTGCCTTCGGGTGCGACGTCACAGAAAAGGGGATGTAATCGAGGCGGTGGACGGAGCGGGCATGGGCTATCAGGTTCGGATCGAGCGGGTGGAGGCGGAGGAGCTTGCGGGAAAAATCGTGGGGGTGCGACCGGAATGGGGGGAGCCAAAAACGAAGATCACCCTGGCGCAATCACTGATCAAGGGGGATGGATTCGACTGGATCGTGGAGAAGGCTACGGAGCTTGGCGTACACCGGATCGTGCCGATGCGGACAGGGCGAACCGTGCTCCCGACGGTGCGTCCGGGCAAAATACGGCGATGGGAAAAAATCGCGCGGTCCGCGATGAAACAGTCGAAACGTTGCCGACAGCCGGTGATCGAAGCCGTTTCGCCGTTTGAGGACACGCTGGAGCTTCTGCGTGCATTGGACGGAATTCTTCTCGCGTGGGAAGACGAACGGAAACACTCGCTGAAGGATGCCCTGTCCGAGCTTCCGTCCCCCAAGACCATCGGCATCCTGGTCGGACCGGAAGGAGGTTTCTCAGCCGATGAATTGGAATTGGCCCGACAGTCGGGAGCGCGCTTTTTCTCCATGGGGCCGCGTCGCCTGAAGGCGGAGACGGCCGGCATCCTCGCGGTCGGTCTGACGCTTTACGAGTTGGCTGATCTCTGAAAAAAAGGATTTGACAGGCTTGCCGCTTCGTGCTACCGTCTCTCTTTGATATATTCCAGCAACCCACCGGCCTCCCTGATTCCCAATGCAAAATCCGCGATGGGTGTAAAGGCGACTTCCTCGTTTCTCGTCCGGTTCCGGATGACGCCCTCTTTGAGTTGGATTTCCAACTCATCGCCGTCGGATACCCGATCCGCGATGCCCTTGCATTCGATGGCGAGAAAGCCATTATTGACCGCATTTCGGAAAAAAATTCGGGCGAACGTATTGGCCAGCACCGCCTTGATCCCAGCGCCCCGCAAGGCCCAGATCGCATGCTCCCGCGACGATCCGCAGCCGAAGTCGTCCCCGGCCACGATGAAGTCGCCGGGCTTCACTTTTCTTACGAATTCGGGATCAAGGTCTTCCATCGCATGCATGGCCAGTTCCGCTTCGTCGTCCGTGTTCAAATAGCGCGCCGGGATGATCTCGTCCGTGTTGATGTGCGCGCGTGGATAAATGTGTGCATAGCCTTTCATAGATGCCTCCAGGAAATAAGTCGAAATGATTAAAATATCCTTCACTCCTCCAAAAGCCGATCTAATTCAAAGCCTATTCCCGCCACGAAATCCTTGCTTTGATGAATAGCTTTATATGCGTCATCCCGCGTAACAACCTGGAAATCTTTGTAGTCCCCTTCCTGACGATTGTCGAATAATTCGTGCAAGAAACGTCCAAATTTTGGTTCAATGATTCCAGTCTTTACAAATTCGCGACCGAACAGCGCAAGCGCACCCGAATGTCGGGAGGAATCCAAATGACGTAACGCAAGCATAGCTTTGGCCGCATAGTAAGCGGCATAGTAAGCTCGATTTACCGTACCATTGAATTTGCCCTGTTCAAAGAGAAGTTCGGCTTCTTCCAGGGTTTCGCAAGCCCGCTCCATTCTATATTTTGCAAGAACGATGGCTTCCGCCTTCAAATTGCTATACCCTCCCTCTTCACGTGTTCTATAAAAGGTGTGTATTGAACGACTCGATCCGCATATTCCTCATCAGAATACGTTACCACGGAGAGCACCACATCATAATTCAAGCCTACATCGAAGGCAAGTTGTGATTTAATCTGAAGAAGTGCTTTATCTATTTGATCCGCACAGAGGAACACATCCACGTCCGAATCCCACCTGGACTCACCACGCGCCACGGAGCCAAATAGTTTGAACGCCATCTTCCGATTTGGAAGCGCCCGCCGCATGCGTTGCGCGAATTCCTCCGCCGCTTTACGTTGTTGCCGAACATAACGTTTCATTGCGTTTCTCCGGGCGATGTCATAAGGTGAAATGACCATCGGAATAGATCGCTATGCCTTCGTTCTTGATCTGCTGCACAAAGTCATTTCCTGATGAATCGAGATATTCCTCGTAACTGAAGCCCAAAGGTTCCAAATCCACTTTGTATCTCCTCGACTTCGTCAACAGGAAACTCACAACGTCCACAAATTTTTTGTCCCGAAAGGAATCGGAAAAAACAGCGAGGTCAATGTCGCTGTCCGCCCGATGATCTCCCCGCGCGTATGAGCCGAAGAGAACCACCCTCCGGATCGCAAAATCCTTCTCCAGATCCGATACATACGCCTTCAGCACCG